>CAIWHS010000310.1 GCA_903912515.1 uncultured Planctomycetaceae bacterium | reverse complement strand
CTTGGGGCGACTGAAAACAAGGCTTATCAGCCCAATGTTTGGGACAGCCAAATTCCAGCCACGACCGGAGCGCCCATTCCTTCGACCACGGCGGAGTTGTCCAGCTTGATCGGGTCAGGGACCTACGATGAAAATGGACATACTGAATGGGTGGAGGGGGATGTGCACGAGACGGGCATCACCACTACCTTCACTCCTAACTTCCAGGTTTTGGTGACGGTGGGTGGGCAGGTGAAAGACATTGACCTGACCAGCATGCGGGATGGCGAATCAATCACTCTTCCAACTTACGCCGCCATTACTGCAAGGAGTTACCACAGCGGTGGAGTGGTCAACGCCCTCATGATGGACGGGGCGGTACGCCCGGTGGCGCAAGGAATTACCCTGGCAATCTGGCGGGCTGCAGGCACGCGAGCCGGCGGTGAAACCTTGGGGTTGGACTGAAATGGCTAAAAACGCGGTTCTAAAGGCAGAAAAGAGCGGCAAAAAACCAAAATTTTTGATTGCCACCGGCCTGGGGTTGGGGCTGGTGGTTTTGATCACCGGCCTGTTGTTTTTCCGGTTACCATCCCGAGGGCTATCTGCTGGTTCAGGAAAAGCCGAGGCGGATTCCTTTTTGGAAAAGCTTCGCAAAGGCCAGATTGATCAGGCCTGGCAATCGGCGGCTAGCGATTTCAAATCTTACATGGGCAAGGACACCCTGCGCACACTGGTGAAAAAAAATCCCGCCTTGAAGGAATTGGCAAAACCAGTTGAAGGTGATTCCCAGAAAGGGGATGGTCGGGATGTTTACGAATACCTGAGCCAAAAATCTTCCAAAAGAATAACTATTGGTGTGGCACTGGAAAATGGCCAGCCCAAGGTAGACAGCCTTGAAATCAGATGATCCCTTGCTGTTGCCTCAGTAGTTTGTAGTGACCAGCCTGAGTTATGGCCCCAATCATGTCCGCAAAATCCGCCATTGAGTAAAACGGCCTGGTCTCAACTGTCGCCTCAGCCCCACTGTTCAAATCCGCCATGGTGCGAAGGACATGCACTTGTGTCAGACCTGTTGAGGCATGCCCTACTTACCCTTTTCCATTTTCTCTCTGATTTCCGCATTGGACTTCTTGACGTCGCTGAGGACTTTTTCTGTTTGGGCTTGGACTTGGCGACTCTTTTCAAGCACTTCTTGGGGATCAGGGTTATTGGTCCCACACCCCAAAATGGACAGAAAAACGCATACCGTTAGCCATTGCAAAGGTTGGTTCATCTGCGTCGCTTCTTGATCAAGGGTGATCCAAACCTTTCGGTGGTCGGATGATTTGTTCTTTCATCCGAGCCACTCACAGTAAATTTTACTTTTAAAATGATTTACAATCAATTAGGCCCTTTGTAAGGTTTCTGCTTGATGTGAAGCCGATAGCACCATAAGGTTGAAGCCACGGAAGAGATCAAAGCCTTGAGCTTCATGGTGAGCGACAAGGAGGCGGGGGCGTTTAAGCCGGAAGTGGAGTCGATCAGGGTAGAGTGGGTTATGTTTAGGCACCGATTCTTAAAAGGACAAGACTCGTGAAGAAAGCTCTACTGGTTATTGATCTTCAGAACGATTACTTCCCAAAAGGCAAGTTCCCGCTCTGGAACACCGATGTCGTTCTTCAGAACATTGAGCAAGCCATCGAGAAGGCCAACGCTCATGGTGTTCCGGTCATTCACATTCAGCATGTCGCCAAGGGAGTTGCCCCATTCTTCAACGAAGGCACTCCTGGTGCAGACATACACCCTCGCATCCTCGTCGCTGCACCCACGGCGCCAATCGTAGTGAAGGAATTCGCCGATAGCTTTGAGAAGACGACGCTCGAAGAGAAGCTGACTAAGCTCGGCGTCACCGAGTTGCTGGTTTGCGGCATGATGACGCAGAACTGCGTCACGCACACGGCGATCTCGAAGGCGGCGGAAAAGTACAATGTCAGCGTCTTGGTTGACTGCTGCACCACCGTCAGCGAAATCCTCCACCAGATCGCCCTGCACGCCCTTTCGACCAGGGTGAAGTTGGTTCCTTCGAGCGAGGCGCTGTGAACTTCCATTCTGGTTGCGGGGCACTCCGGAACCAGCCCTTGCACGATTAGCCGCCCCGCTTGGCTGCCTCCAACGAGTAGGTAGGATCAGTTTCGTCCCGCTTCATGTTCCCGGAAGGTGCACAAGGGTGGTGGAACCCTGTTGAAGAATATGTCTGAGATAGGGGCGTGGGGATTCGGCAGAGGTGGGAAAAGCGGAATACGGGAGTCGAACCCGTTTCACAGCCTTGGGAAGGCTGGGCACAACCGTTATACCAATCCCGCGCTTTCAATAGAAATTTTAGCAGGCTGGGCGACGGTTTCAAGCATTTTTTGCGTTGGTTAGGTCCGAGTTTGGCCCGGCAGGGTTCCCCTGTCGGCAAGGTTTGCCATTTGTTGGACGGAAGACTTGAGAATATTTTGAGAATTTTGGCCAAATGTACCGTTATGGGGAAGGATTCTTCCGGTGGGGCTGATTGTGGCCGCGCTTTTGAGGCTGTTCCTTATGCTGCTCGTTTCCCTTTGTTTGTTGCTCCCTGCCCAAGAGGGACCAAGCCACTTGCGAGATTTGGCCAAATTGAACGACTGCCAGTTGGCAGAATTGTTCGCCCGGGGGACCGTTCCGGAATGCTTGGCCAGCATGAAAACCAGAGGGAGGGTTTTCACAAAGCCAGGTTGTCTTTCGAGCCGGCTTCTTGGGGTATCGCTTTGGCCTTTGTGGCATGGCAAACAGATTGACATGGAATGCGGCGTGATGCGCAACCGATTGCCTGGAGGGTTGGAGGTGGTGCCCGCAGCGGTGGAGATTCGTCCCAGTTTGGCAGATGGCGATCCAGCGGTGATTTTTGATTACAAAGGTATGCAAAAGAAGGCCACGCAGTTTGCCGAGGTGGCTTTTGATGAGGTGAGGCAGGTGCATGACGGCCTGTGGCTGGGCCGCATGTGGTTGCGCCAGAAGGATGGCACGGCCGAGCCATCGGCATGGTTCGGCCTGCAAGAAGTGCGCTAGGGGCTTGGGGTTTATTAGCAATCGCCCGCGGGTCTTTCCGCGAAAAAGCCGGCTTTATGCCGGCTTTTTTTCATATGAAGGCGTAGCTGGTGGGGGTGATGACTAGCTCTGGGACGCTGGCGCGGGGCGGTAAGCTGGCGACGAAGAGGACGGCTTGGGCGACATCTTCGGGCTGGAGGATGCCGAGTTTGTGTTGCTCGGTGACGGGGTTGGGGCGGGCGTCGAGGATGGGGGTATTCACTTCGCCTGGGTAGATGGAGCAGAAGCGGATTTGGTTGGGTTTTTCTTCGACCGCGGCGGCGGTGATGAGGCCATGCAGGGCGAATTTGGCGGCCACATAGGCTGGGCCACCCAACGGGTTGCCACGCTTGCCGGCAACGGAGTTGATGACTACCACCAGACCGCTTTTGCGCTGGCGCATTCCGGGCAGAACGGCCTGCAGCATGTGGAAAGCGGCATTGAGGTTGCTGTCGAGCATGGTTTTCCAGCGTTCGGCAGACAATTCGGGCAGGGTGCGCTCTTTGATGTTGGCGCCGGCGTTGGCGACAAGGAGATCGATTTTGCCCAAATGTTTGGAGGCGGTTGATTCGATTCGGGCTGCCTCTTCGGGGATAGAAGCGTCGCCAGCCACCGCGAAGGCGCGGCCACCATGGTCGAGGGTGGTGAGTGCAGACCAGAGTTTTTGCTGGTCGCGCCCAGAAATGACCACGCGGGCCCCCTGGACCAGCAACTGCCTGGCAGTGGCCAGGCCAATACCGCTGCCGCCTCCGGTGATGAGGGCACCTTGGTCTTTGAGGTAGTTGGTGGGCATGGGTCGGCTCCTGACTTTGGGCGTGTAACCAACGAGGCGAACTGGTAGATTAACGCAAAGGCTGGGAGAGGCAAAACATGGTGCCGGGTAACCGGTGATATTTGGCTTTTTGCCCAGTCCGCACAGACAATTATTTTCATTTCCTACTGTTTTGGGACCCGGGACGATGAATGCCGAGACTCGGCGCCGCGTAGACAACCTGGTAAGTCGCTTGCGTTTTTTGCGAGACTCTCTGGATGTGGCTGGCAAGCGCTTGGAACGCGAGAAATTTAACGAAGAGCAAGCAGCTCCCGGCTTTTGGGATAATCCTGACAAGGCCCAGAAGCGGATTGCATCTTTCAAGCCTGCCATCAGCACGCTGAAGATTTACGAGGACTTGGAAAAAGGTCTTGGCGATCTGGAAGTGTTGAACGAGATGGCCGGTGAAGACCCTTCCATGGGTGGTGAGTTGGAAGCTGAGCTTATCGGCAAGGAAAAAGAACTCGACGCTTTTGAACTGCGCAGCATGCTGAGTGGTCAAGCTGACGGCTACAACGCATTTTTGCGTGTTCAGGCTGGTGCTGGTGGCGCGGAGGCGTGCGACTGGGCCCAGATGCTATTGCGAATGTATACCCGTTGGGCTGAGCGCGGGCGCTACAAGGTGGAGCTTTTGGACGAGGTTCGCAGCGAAGAAGCCGGGTTGCGCAGCGCCACCATCAAGATTGAAGGCGACAATGCGTATGGGTATTTGCAGTCTGAAACGGGGGTGCACCGTTTGGTGCGAATCAGCCCATTTGACAGCAACTCCCGTAGGCAGACGAGTTTCGCTGCGGTGGATGTGACGCCTGAAATTGATGACACGATTTTTATTGATATTAAGCCGGACGATTTGGTGCGCCAGACCTTCCGTTCGGGTGGGCCTGGTGGGCAGCACCAGAACAAGACCGAGTCGGGCGTGCGGTATATCCATGTGCCAACGGGTGTGGCGGCTGAAAGCCGGACCGAGCGTAGCCAGCACAAGAACGACGACTACGCCTACAAGATGTTGAAGGCGCGGTTGTACAAGATTGAGGAAAACAAGCGTCGGGCTGAGGTGGAAAAGGCATACGACGACAAGGGCGAGGTGTCTTGGGGCAACCAGATTCGCAACTATGTGATGCAGCCATACACGATGGTGAAAGACAACCGTACCGACGAGCAAACGCCGCAGGTGAACGAGGTTTTGGACGGAGATATCAATGCATTTATCCAGGCTTATCTGCGTCAAAAGGCAGCTGGAAAGGCTATGACCGCCAAAGCTAACACCGACGACTAAACTGGCGCAATCAGGCCAACCAATCGCCCCAAGCGGCCAACTGGTGGCTTGGGGCGATTGGTTTTCATTAAAATTGCCTCATAAGTGTTTTTAGATGAACCATAACGCCCGAAAACTCCTCTGTATGGGTGTGAGAGTGTGATTGAATGGTATAAATAAGTGCCGGCGGCCGGCAAATGAATACTGAAGCCCGGGAATGGTTTAAGCATAGTTGGTCAAGACTGACGGGCGGGGGGTGATGCCATGCTCAAGTCGATGCAATGCGGTCTACTGCTGTTTGCTTTACCGGTGTGGGGGTTAGCGGCTGACCCTGAGGATGTAGCGGCCAAGCCAAAGGCTGCCACCAAGCCGATGGCTTCTACCAAACTGAAGGCCCTAACGGGTGCCGAGGCTTCGGGGCGGATTGACAAACTGGTTTTGGACCGTCTGGCGGAATCGAATATTTCGACATCTCCTCGGGCGAACGATGCGGAATATTTACGGCGCGTCTATCTAGACCTGGCAGGTCGCATTCCGACAGTGGATGAGGCCAAGGCCTTTCTGGATTCGACCGATTCGGACAAGCGCGCCAAGCTGGTGGACGGGCTGCTTGCTGGCAAGGACCATGCGCGGCATTTGGCAGATATTTGGCAGGTTTTGTTGATCTCGAAAAACTCTGATGCCAGACGCCTTGACCGCAAGGCTTTTGTAGACTGGATTGCAGGCGAGTTTGCCAAGAACCGCCCTTACAACGAATTGGTGCGGGAGATCCTGACCGCCGAGGGGCCCCAGGACAAGAACCCAGCAACCACCTTTTGGCTGTCGCAAGTGACTGTGGACCGTATGACTGACACCATAGGCAAGGTGTTCATGGGGTCGCAGATTCAATGTGCGCAGTGCCATAACCACCCGTTCACCGGGTGGAAGCAGGACGAATATTGGGGTTTGGCAGCCTTTGTGATGAAGGTGGTGGCGAGGCCGCCTGGGGGCAAGCAAACCACTTCGCCTGAAGTGAAAGAGGCACCCCGGGTGGTGAAAAACCGGAAGAACCTTCCGGAAAGCGCGAAGTTTGTGGAGGCGAAGTTTTTTGGCGGTGACAAGCCGAAGGTGAAAGAGAGCCAAGCGTTGAGGCCGGTGCTGGCAGGCTGGTTGTGCGCGAGCGACAACCCCTATATGGCCAAGGCCACGGTGAATCGGCTTTGGGCGATGATGTATGGGCGGGGGTTGGTGCATCCGGTGGACAATATCAACGACACCAACCCTGCCACCCACCCTGAATTGCTGGACGAGTTGACCAGCCAGTTTCAGGCGAGCAATTTTGATCTGCGGGCCATGCTGCGCGCGATGGCACTGAGTGAGACCTACCAGCGTTCGAGCAAGCCTGTGGCGGGCAATGAGGGGGCCCTGTCGGAGTCTTATGCCCGGATGCCTATCAAGGTGTTGACCCCAGAGCAGTTGTTCGACTCGATCAAGACCGTGCTGGGTAGCCCGGAGGGCAACAGGGCCGAATTGCGCAAAGCGGCAGGTGCGAACAAGCCAGCGGCTGCAAAGGCGGCCAACCCAGAGGCCTTGCGCAACCAATTTTTGGCGCTGTTTGAAGGGGATGCTGATGCAGATTCGACAGAGTATTTAGCGGGAATTCCGCAAGTGCTGAACCTGATGAACTCGCCAAGAATGAACCCGCCTGGCGCCGCGTTGCGCATCACGCAGGGGCTTGGCCAAGCTGAGGCGATTGACAAGCTGTATTTGGCAACCTTGTCGCGCCCGGCGACCGACAAGGAAAAGGAGCGGGCGCTACGGGCGGTGAAGGAAAGCCCGGCCCCGAAAACGGCTTTTGGCGATGTGCTTTGGGCCTTGATGAATTCGACGGCATTCGCCTCGAACCATTGATCTGGGAAGTGGTGAATTAGCAGGGCAAAAGGGGTGATGTGATGAATCCGCTACTGCGAATTGCCGAGAGTGAGGGGTTGTCCAGAAGGGATGCCCTGCGATTGACGATGGCAGGGGTTGGTGCTGGCAGCCTGAGTGGTTGGGTGCCGGTGCTTGCCCGTGCGGATGCTGAAGGCAAGCCGGTGGCGGGTTTGGGCAAAGGTGCCAAGAAATCTTGCATTGTGCTGTGGATGGATGGCGGCCCCAGCCATATGGACACCTTTGATCTGAAGCCAGACGCCAAGGGCGCGGGTGAATTCAAGCCAGTTGCCACCAGTGCGACAGGTGTGCAAATTAGCGAGAATTTGCCCAATTTGGCCAAGCAGATGCACCATGTGGCACTGTTGAGGGGCATGAGCACGCAGGAGGGGGCGCATCCGCGCGCAAAGTATTTGCTGCATACGGGTTATCGGGAGGGGCAGGGGGGTATAGCCTATCCGGCGCTGGGGGCGATAGTCAGCAGCGAGTTGGGCCGGGAAGAATTTCCGTTACCCAGTTATGTGAGCGTGGGCGGGCGCACCTATGGCTCAGCGTTTTTGGGAGCAAGGCACCAACCGCTGGTGGTGGGTGACCCGGCGAGGGGTGTGGAAAACCTGAAGGCTTTTGTGGGCAATGGTGCCTTTGACAAGCGGACCGACCTGTTGGCGGACATGGAATCGGCGTTTCGCAAGGAGTATCCGGTGGGGCCTGGGAAAGACCACCAGGTCACTTACGAGCGCGCCATCTCGATGATGAAATGCAAGGAGGCGAAGGCTTTTGATTTGTCGCAAGAGAAAGAGGCTGTTCGCGAGAAGTATGGCAGCAGCCGTTTCGCGCAAGGGTGCCTGCTGGCCCGGCGGTTGGTGGAGACGGGTGTGAGGTTTGTGGAGGTGAGTCTGGGCGGATGGGACACGCACCAAGACAACTTCAGCCGGGTGAAGAATCTGTCTGGAACGATGGATCAACCCGTGGCAGCGTTGCTGGAAGACCTTGCCGCGCGCGGCATGCTGCAAGACACGCTGGTGGTTTGGATGGGCGACTTTGGCCGGACGCCGAAGATCAATGCGCGGGGTGAAAAGCCGGGGCGGGACCACTTCCCGCGGGCTTGGACCTCTTGGATGGCTGGTGGCGGCGTATCTGGTGGCCGAGTGGTTGGCCGCACGGATAAAGAGGGCGGAACCGTTGAGGAGCGGCCGATAGGCGTGACAGATTTCATGGCCACGGTTTGCAAGATCATGGGAATCAATCCTGACAAACAGAACCAATCGGGCAACGGAAGGCCCATCCGTTTGGTGGATAAGGGTTACAAACTCGTGACCGAAGTGCTGGGGTAGGCGCAGATTTTAAAGGGCTGATCCTGTTAGACTCCAGTCAGTGATCCTGACTGGAGTTTTTGCATGCATGATCGTCGTTCTTTCTTGGCCGCATCGACGGCTGTTGCTGTTGCCCCACTGGTTTACGCCCAATCCAAGCCCCTAGTACGCCTGGGTCTGGTGGCGGATGCCCAGTATGCGGATATTGATCCGCTAGGCAGCCGGCATTACCGGCGGTCTGTTGGCAAGCTGGGCGCTGCAGTTGAAGACTTCAACAAGCGGGAGCTGGACCTGTGTGTGCACTTGGGTGATTTGATCGACCGTAAGTGGGAAAGTTTTGACGAAATCAAGAAACCTCTGGCGGGCTTGCGCCATCCGATCTGCCATCTTTTTGGTAACCATGATTTTGATGTGCTGGACGAGCAGAAGGAGAAGGTGCCCGGGCAGATGGGGCTGGAAAAGCGGTATTCGTACACTGACAAGGGCGGTTTTCGGCTGGTGTTTTTGGACACCACCGATGTGAGCACCTACGCCCATGCCCTGCGGGATGCCCGTACCTTTCAGGCGGTACGGCAGATGAACGCTCTGGAAGGGCAGGGGCGGCCCCATGCCCAACCCTGGAACAGCGCTGTTGGGCCGGAGCAGATGGCGTGGCTGAGGGCGGCTTGTGTTGAGGCGGCTGGCAAGGGGCTGAAGGTGGTGCTGTTTGGTCACCACCCGGTGTATCCGGCGAACACACACAACCTGTGGAACGACCAAGAGATGATGGGGTTTGCCGAGGCAAATCGGAATGTGGTGGCGTGGATTAACGGACACAACCACCAGGGGAATTTTGGCACCAAAGCTGGTGTGGCTTATGTGACGCTGGAGGGGATGGTGGAAACGGCCGAGACGACCGCCTACTCTGTGGCTGATTTGTATGCGGACAGGATTGTTCTAACGGGTGTGGGGCGGGTGCCATCTCGGGAGTTGGTGTTTCGTTCATGAGATAGGGCTAATAATAGCCCGCAAAACCGACAGGGTGCACCAAACGTCTGGATAGTGCGTAGCATGCAAGGCGGCCGAACCGATTTAGTAGGTTGGGCCGCTTTGGCTTTTGGGTAACAGCCGGCAGAAGATGCCGGGGTTTGAGGGGATGGAACATTGGTGATACCCAGTTTGCAATTGCCCGAGGTTGTGCGTAACCATTTGGAAATGGCAGGTTGGCAGCTTGGACAGATACTGCTGTCGATTGATACGGATGTGTCGCTTGAAGGCAGGCCTTCACGCGAGTGGCTGGTGGTGACAGAAGACAGCCTGAGTGTGGTGGCAGAGGCGGAGGGTGTTAGTGGGGTTCGGCAGGTGGCTTGGGATGCAGTTTGCCAGGTTCGGGCGAGCGCTGGGGTTGGTGGTGGCACCTTGCAGGTGAAATCTGGCGGTGATTGGGTTGACATTTTGCGCTATTCCAACGCTTTGGCAACACGTTTTCATAAGGTTTCGCGGGCCCTGGAAAGGCAGCGCGAGGCCGATGGTGCGGATGGTGAACGGGCAGTGGCCGGTAGTGGGGACAAACCGCCGCTGGTGGAAGTTTTGGCCGGGCCGCTTGACCCACCTAGATGCCAGGGGTGTTCGCTGCGGCTGAACACGGCAGAGGAATCGTGCCCGCGCTGCATGCAAAAAGGGCAGATCCTGAACCGGGTGAGCCACCTGCTGAAATCATACAGGCGTGGGGCGATTCTTTTGACCCTGCTGACGCTGATAGGGGTGGCGGCGGAGCTTTTGCCGCCCAAGCTGCAGCAGTACATGGTGGATGACATTTTGTCGGAAAAGGGTCAGGCCGGAACGCCCGGGGAGGCCGTGGCGTTTGCCGATTTTAGAACCGCCTTGCTGGTGGTGGTGCTGGCGCTGGCGTTCTCGCGCGTGCTGCTTTCCGCTGTGGGTTGGATGAAGGGGCGGTTGGCTACCAAGATTGGCAGTGGCCTGACCGACACCCTGCGCAAGGAGATGGTGGAGAAGCTGCAGACGCTTTCAGTCGCCTATTACGACCGTCACCAGGTGGGCGCGATGATCAGCAGGGTGGCGCACGACAGCGAGGTGATGCAGGGGTTAATGCACCAGATCACCGGTGGTTTTTTGCTACAGATTGTGCAACTGTTTGGCGTGGGTGCGATGCTGTTATGGATCAACCCCAAGCTGGCCCTGTTCACGCTGATTCCGGTGCCTTTGGTGATTTTGGGATCGTGGATATTTTGGCGTTATGTGTATCCGCGGCACTACCGGTTGTGGGACGCTTCGAGCAAGCAGATGACAGTGCTTTCTGGCATGCTTTCGGGCATTCGGGTGGTGAAAGCCTTCGCGCAGGAAACGCGGGAGAAAGACCGGTTCAACGAGGCCAGCAGCAATCTGACCCGTTGGCGCTTGTGGGTGGACGCGACCAACTCGACCTATGGCGCGGCCATGCAGCTTGTGTTTGGTTTGGGTGGCCTGATTGTGTGGTATGTGGGTGGTCGCGATGTGATTGGTGACCAGATGACGCTGGGTCAATTGATCGCCTTTTTAGCCTATTTGGCGATGTTTTACGCGCCTTTGGGGGCACTATCGAACTTCACCACCTGGCTGACCAGTTTTCTGTCGGGTAGCAAGCGGGTGCTGGAACTGTTGGACACGCCTGTGAGCATCATGGAGCCGCAGAATCCGGCTGGCTGGAACGATCCCAAGGGGGCGATACGCTTTGACCGTGTCACTTTTGGCTATGACCGCAACCAGCCGGTTCTGAAGGAAGTGTCATTTGAGGTGGCGCCGGGCGAGATGATTGGGATTGTGGGGCGGAGCGGTTCGGGCAAGACGACTTTGGTGAACCTGCTTGGGCGTTTTTATGAGGCCCAGGAGGGGTGTATCACGGTTGATGGGATTGATTTGCGGCATCTCTCCAGCAAAGAGCTGCGCGAGCGGCTTGGGATTGTGTTTCAGGATTCGTTCCTGTTTCGGGGGACGATTTGGAAGAATTTGGCCTATGGTCGGCCTGAGGCGGGTTTGGAGCGGGGCTTGGAGGCGGCCAAGGCGGCTGGTGCGCATGATTTTATCTGCCGGCAACCATTGGCCTATGAGACTCTTCTGGGCGAGCATGGGGCAGGTCTTTCGGGGGGTGAGAAGCAGCGGCTTTCCATTGCGCGCACGCTACTTTATGACCCGCGGATTTTGGTGCTGGACGAGGCGACGAGTTCCATTGACGCCGAGGCCGAGAAGAGCATTCAGGAGGCCTTGGCGGTGCTGGTGAAAGGGCGGACCACCATTGCGATAGCCCATCGACTTTCCACGCTGCGCAACGCGGACAGGATTTTCGCGTTTGATCGAGGGCGACTGGTGGAATCGGGCAGCCATGCTGAGTTGCTTGAAAAGGAAGGGTTGTATGCGCGTTTGGTGAAAATTCAGACGCAGGTGACCAAGAAGCCAACAGTGGACACGCTGTTGGCTGAGGAGGGGAAAAAGGAAGTCGCTGTGGAGGGTCAGGAGAACGGGAGCACCCGGGTACCTGCCGGGAATCCGGCGGCAATTGTGTGGTTAAACCCCGAGAGCCATTCGTTCAGGCTGGGACAGCACGATCGTATCGAGTTGTGGAAGGGCGGGGAGCGTGTGGGTGCGGGGGTGTTTTTGGTGCGGGCATTTCCCGCTTGGCACCCTGAGGCTTATCTGTCGGTGCGTGGGTGGAACGAGACGGGGGATGAGATTGAATTGGGTATGATTAGGACCCTGGCAGGGTGGGAGAGGGCTGGGGCGGAAATCGCCCGCGTGGCCCTGGGTCGTCGCGCGCTGATTCGAACCATCCGCCGGGTGCACAGTGTGAAGCTGGCGCAAGGGTATCTGGATTTTGATGTGGAGACCGAGGTGGGCAGGCAACAGTTTATTACCCGG
>CAIWHS010000309.1 GCA_903912515.1 uncultured Planctomycetaceae bacterium | reverse complement strand
GTGTTGGTCGATTGGAAAAAAGTTAATCCAAATACCAGGGTGTTATTAGAATTAGGCCCTGCTTGAATCTAGTTTGCCCTAACAACCAATTGCCAAACATCTATTATTTTATGGTAGGGCAAATGGTTTTCAGCTATTTGCCAATAACCCAATAGCCCAAAGGAACTGAACCATGAGTTTTAGTTTGCCATCTCTTCCATATGCGGCCGACAGCCTTGAGAAGGCGATTGACAAGGCAACCATGGAAATCCACCACGGACGCCACCACAAGGCTTATGTTGATAATCTCAATGCGGCTTTGGTAGGGCATGATACCCTGCTAGTTAAGCCTATAGATCAATTAATGGGTGAATTAAAGGATGTTCCTGAATCTATCCGCCAAAAAGTAATTAATAATGGTGGTGGTCATGCCAACCATAGTTTGTTTTGGGCAACGATGAGCCCGAACGGTGGTGGCGAGCCAACCGGCAGGTTGGCAGATGCAATCAAAAGTACATTTGGTGAATTTTCAAACCTGAAGGCAAAGATCAAAGAGGCGGCCTTGGCTCGCTTTGGCAGCGGTTGGTCCTGGCTGGTTTTGGCATCTGGCAAACTTGAAATTTCAAGCACTGCAAACCAAGACACTCCGCTCATGGTTGGAAATTTGCCGTTGTTTGGAATCGATGTTTGGGAGCATGCGTATTACCTTCGTTATCAAAACAAGCGAGCTGATTATGTGGATGCTTGGTGGAATGTGGCTAATTGGGACGAAATTACCAAACGATTTGAAAAAGGATCTTAAGGTCTGATTTTTAGATTCGAGTCGCCGGTTTATTTATCCGGCGACTTTTTTTATTGACCTCACTCATTCATTTAGAGTAGGAGCGCCTCCAGAGATTCCGTGTTTGGGTTCGGTCGGGGGTAAGGAAAGTGGCACAGTTAAATTGCATTCGCCATCTTCCTTGGTTTGCTGGCTTGTTGGCATTTGCCGTTATTGGATGCCATCACGCTGTCCTTGATCCAAACAGGCCCCCGCCTAATCCTGAGGAGTTTAAGTTACCTCCAGCCGAGGATGCTAGGTTCAGCAAGCCTGTCCAATATCCCAAGAATTTATTGAATAGTGACATTCTGCAGTCCAGAATGGCAAAAAAAGATACCAATAAAGGCCCAGGAATTCCCAAAGGAGGCGCTGGGGGAATGGGACAATAAAATTCAGCCTAATTTCAGTTCCACCATTCCCCAAGGCTTTGGGTGGTGTCAGGGTCACATGCTGTGGCCCAAACTGCTGGCTTAACGGAAGGAGATACCGAGTGAACGCTGCTATCTCCCATTAAAATTTGAATTCCATTAGCACTAAAAGCTTGAGCCAAGCTGTCATCGATTTGGTTTTTGGGAGGGGCAAGCTGAAAGGGTGGAACTGCCTGAATATTGGGCATTAAAGTTATTTTTTTCCAGTACCAATAATGTTGTTCTTGCATGTTGTTCGATTGAGCTGCTCTCTCCATTAAAAAAACGACATTGCTAGTTCCCGATCGAAGTTCGGTAAGGCGCTTGCCAGATTTTGCAATGACTTCTGTTGATTGCCCACCCACTATTCCTCCAGGAAACACTAATTGGTTAGTGCCGTAACTTGTCAGGGCAAGAGTTTTGTCTTGAGTTGTATCGAGATCAGCCATAAAAATAGGAATCGATTTTGAAGCCAAACTTTGGCTCACAGGGGTAGTGAGGAATTCTCGGTAAAGATTTTCCTGTTCAATTTGAGGAAGGATGCAGAAAAACAGCGAGGCGTCCCCAATGGGTCCTGGGGAAGAACCGAAGCTGGGCGGCAAGTAACTTCCAGAAGAGGCGGCGTAGTTGTGAAAAGCAGTTCCCATATTTTTTAGATTGTTTTGCGATCGCGTTCTTGCTGCAGCTTCCCGAACTTTTTGAACTGCGGGAAGCAGTAATGACATCAAAACTGCAATAATTGCAATCACTACCAACAACTCGACCAGAGTAAACCCAGGTCGTTGGGTTTTAGTTCCGTGCATTTGATATTGCTCCATAAGGCCCTGCAGTCTGGAAATTGAACCGATCAAATCGGTAGATCCATGAAAATATAATAACCTTAAATCATACAACAGTTGGTGGATTGGTTGGTGCTTTAGCTGTTGGTTGGCGCAATTATTTGGATGGGCTCGAAATGGAATTACTGGAACCTGTTTTTGTTTCGGACCATCAATTTTCGGTGGTTGGTCCAACTTCGCTGGATGAAATGGTCGCGGCCCAATTTTTAAATGGATATCTAGCCCTTTGGCATCCAGCAATCATAGTTAGGGCAGCGGTTTTGCCGAAAATAGTGGCAGAATTGGATGTTTCTAGTTCTTTTGCAAAAAAGCTTGCCTTGGTGGAGGTTAACTCAGTTTGGGAACGGGTGAGTCTGCAACTCCAGGGGGAACCAGTTGAAAAGGGGTGGGCGTTTAAGGCAGGGGACTCTGACCTGATGCGTAAAATTGCAGAAAAAATCGATTTACAAAGCGAATCGAAACCAGATATTTGGCAAAGGAATTCCGAAAACTGGTCTGCATTTAAAGGCTTAGGACTTGGTTTGGCATGGGTAGATGCCATTTTTGAAGCGCAAAACCACACAAACTTGTTGGATAGGGACGGTTTTCTTGCCAAATGTCGAGGAGCGGCCGACGCCTGGATTGATGGGAATGAAGAGCAACTTCGTTCGAAACTTACGGAAGCAGCTGCAATTTTAACTTATGCCCGAGAACAGGTGATTAGTGGAACTCCGCGGATTATCGAATCGTTCGATTGGGATAATTCTGATTTTAATTTCACTTTGGGGCTCCCGGCTGGATTTGATTACGGCCTTAAAACAGTGATTTTGGCTTCTGGAAAAACTCTGGAAACAGTTGAGAAGGAACGCCCTGAACTCCTTTTGAAACTTCAGTCCAGCCAAGATCTCATTCAGGTCTGTGGTGGCAGGTACATTGTTCGTAATGACGGACTTTTTCCGATTGCCAGCCAGTTGTGGAACCTGCGGGAAGGCCAAAAAATTCATAAGCGGATTTTTGGGGAATGCAGTGCGGTAGTCGTTCACCCTGGTAATGATCTTCATCCGGCTTTGCCTTCTATGTGGAGGCAGGCGGCTTTTAGCCATGCAATTTTGCGGCTGCCTAATGGCCTTGGTGGGGAAGTTGATAATGGTTGTCTTGCCAAGAAAACACGGGTGTCCCTCGTTTCTTGGTCAAGCGGTGATGGTATGGGCGTTGAGACCTTGGTTTGTCAACCACTGCAAGGGGCATCAAATCGCGCCTGTATTGATTTGGCTTACCACTATCAGAGAAGCCAATCGATTGATTACTGCCCAATTTTGCATTTAAGGTCAACAACCCAAAACGCTCTGGGCTGGTTCGGCAATTTTCTATCACTTTGCCAGCTTTCACCTGTTCTTGGAGAACACTATTTCGCTAGTGAAGTTTTGAGTAATGCATCACCTGGTGACTATTGGAGCGCCGCAACTGCTGAGGAAATGATGCCCGACCCGGGAGAATTTCCATCGGAGGTAATCGCCTTGCCTGCCGACCAAAATGATCGGTTAAAGAGACAAGCTTTGCAAGCATCATGGTCGTATGT
>CAIWHS010000308.1 GCA_903912515.1 uncultured Planctomycetaceae bacterium | reverse complement strand
GCGGCCAATCACAATCTTGACATCCACCCGTACCTGCGCGATGTCATCGAAAAGGTGCCCGTGCTCGTGGCCGAAGGCAAACCACTCGACGAGCTGCTACCCGATCAATGGGCCCTGGCCAATCCCGACAAGGTCCTTCTCAACCGTGACCACGAGAACCGCCAGGCCCAAGAGCGGAAAAACAAAAAACGAATGGCCCGTCGGACCGCCACCGCCTGAAATGGGCATTTGGGACTGGTTCGTTTAACGGACACCTTGAACGGTAGTGGCAGGGTGACACCCGGCTCGAGGAGGTTGTTGTTGCTGTACTTCATGTCCATCACCTTCGCATCCGCGAAATGCCTAAGCTAGTGTATCCCAGCTAAAGACCGGCCCACACAGTTCGCCGGCCACCCGCCCCCCTACTTCCCAACCATCAATTTCAGGAAATCTTCCTTCTTGGCTTCTCTGGCGAGGTCCAGGGCGGACTTCCCCTCCGCATCCTTCCCGGCGTGGTTGGCCCCATCGGTCACCAGCAGGGTCACGATCGTATGGCCCTGCTGGTTTTCCCTCAGCTTCTTCACCGCCAGTTGCAGGAGAGCATCCTTGTCCATCTTCACCCCCTGCCGCTTGAGGATTTCCAGATACTCTTTCAGGATCAGCGGCTGGTACTCGAGGATGGATACCATGATGGGAGAAATTCCACTCCGGTTCGGCCGGAGGATCCTCTCACCACCCACGAATCTGGACGACACCACCTCGCGGATGGACTCCACCGTATTCGGATAAAGGGTTTCCGACAGAATCGACAGCGGTGTGTCGCCAAGAAAGGCCGTTTCCTGACTAAAGTCGGCGTCCAGGCTTTTCAGGTACTGAATGCCTTCCAGGTTGTGGTTCCGGCAAACCATGTGGACCAGGCGGTTATTGCCATCCCCATACTGTAACTTCTTCCTGACTAGTTCCGGCTCCTCCTCCAGCCTCTTTTTCAACGCCTCCAATCTTCCCGGCTTGCACAACCTATTTAGATCTTCTGCAATCATGTAATCCCAGTAAGCCATCCGCATGCATAACAGATAGGCCAAAATGCCCAGAACTAACCAAACCCACGCGTAGGTGTACCAGGGCGAGCTATTCTTTTGTCGTTCCATGTTTACCCCCCCCTTGAAGGGACAAAATTTATCTGCTGCCAGTAAGGGTTCTATAAGGATGTGCAATCGGTTGCTACCAAGGATCCTCCCGATCTATTTTGAAAACCAAATCGGGCCGAACGATTTACGAAAACAATGCTTTATATGGAACGACCAGTTAACTTATTCTCCTCTCGTTCATCTACCGATCGGAACAATTCCCGGAGGAAAATTATAGATAGGAGCCGGTGGGTTGTTTATCGGTTGCAGCGGTTTCGAAGGTTTGGCTGGAAACACCCCCGTGTGTGCCGCACCCCCTATCTGTTCGGATCCAGCAAGTGTGGGGATCCCCAAATAGTACGGCAAGTAGTATTCAACAGACCATGGGGAGTTCGCCATCCAAACCGCCATACACTCACCGACACATGTTACCCCCGTGTGCCACTTCGGAACCTTTAGTCCGTCCACGGTGATACACCTCTTTCCATGTATTAAATCGCCGTTATAGGCTGTGGGTGTGGATTCTTCCCAAAGCCCCTTTAATTGGCAACGCCCAAACTTCTTATTTGATCCTGTATTGGGGGGTACCGGTTCTACTTCAATCCAACCGTGAGTAATAAAATAAGCAAGCGTAGTAGTGTAAAAGCATATTTTCCACTTCCCCGGATAGTAAGTATAAGGATCGGGCGCCAGATGTGTGTAGGGATTCCAATGGATATAAGGTGCTCCTGGAGCTGTTGTAGGGCCCTTATATTCCCAATTCGGTTTTGGTGCAGGTATTTTTATTGGTTTTGGTGCTGGAATTTTTGGTAAGTCCTTGATGTACCCAGGGTAAATCTCCCCAAGTCCGCTCGGATCCCCCCCATTCCCTGGATTATTCCCAACAGCCCGATACCAATTCTGATCTCCCGCGTTGAACCCCAGCGGATCATTGCTGAGCCACCTGCCCAGGCTGGGGCTATACACCCGATTCCTGAACTCATAATCCCCCGCCGCGATCCTCTCGCCACCATGGTGCAAGAACACCCAGTCCTTCGCCGAGCCTGACAGCGTGGAGCCACTGCCATCCCGGAAGGTCACCTGCCCGAACGGTGTGTAGGTGTACCGTTCCTGCACCGTCCCGCCAGCATTCACCAGCGCCGTGGTGTTCCAGTTGGCGTCCTGCAGCGCATACAACCGCTCATCCAGCGAGCCATTCCCATCCGTGTCCCGATCCCTCAGCACCAACCCATCGACATAGACCGGACTCCAGACATTGCGGGTCACGGTATTCGAGCCGACCTTGGTTTCCAGCAACTGCCAGTCACCGCTGAAGAACCGATCCGTCACCGTGGAGCCGACGGTGTCCGTCACATGGCGGTGCAGGGCATCGCGACCGTAGGCCACAATAACCACATTCGACGAATTCTTGACCTGGACGACCTTGTTCCAGACGTCATACACGAAGCGGTAGTTGTTCTCATCGGTGGTCAGGTTGCCGTTGTTGTCGTAGGTGGGGGTGGTTGCGCCGCTGACGGCGGTGATTTCATTCTGCTTGTTGGCCGACCGGGTCTGCGTGGTGCTGTTGGTGGTGATGGAGTCCCAGTTGCCGACGGCATCGTAGTCCCAGGACTGGCTGTTTGAAGGGGAGCCGGTGACATCCGTCTTCCCACTGTTCAGCGTGCCGATTTTGTACGTGGCAATCTGGTTCAGGGAGTCGTAGGTGTACACCTCGCTCAACGAGGCAATCACCTTGTTGTCATTGTAGAGCCGGTTGCCATCCCGGTCATAACCGTACTGGTAGCGATCGACATCCGTGCCGGAGCCGTTGATCCAGCGCTGATCGGCAATTCTGC
>CAIWHS010000307.1 GCA_903912515.1 uncultured Planctomycetaceae bacterium | reverse complement strand
TGAGGAGTATTGGGCCGAGGGGGTGCAGTCGTACTTCAACGCCAACAACCCCAAAGACAGCCAACACAACGGGGTGGACACACGAGCCAAGCTGAAGACCCACGACCCGGCGCTGTTTGGGTTGATTGAAGAAGTGTTTCGGGCCAACCCCTGGACTTGGCCGGGCCGGCCGAAAGTTGGCGGCTAGGCTGGCGGATCACACCCTTTCCTTAAACGCCTTCACTTGATCGCGGATGGCGCGCTCGGTGGGTAGGCGCTCCATGGAGCTGGCGCCGTAGAAGCCGTCGCAGGCTTTCAGGCGGGAGAGCACATAGCGGGCATCTTCGGGTTCGGCGATGGGGCCGCCGTGGCAGATCACCAGACAATCGGGCCGGATGGTCTTCACGGCATCGACAATGGCGCCCACATCGCGGACGCTGTCGTCGAGGGTGCGGGCGGTTTTGGCGCCGATGGAGCCGGCAGTGGTGAGGCCCATGTGCGCCACCACCATGTCGGCCCCGGCCTTCGTCATGGCGCGGGCCTCCTCAGGGTTGAAGGCGTAGGGGCTGGTGAACAGGTCCTTTTTGTTGGCGGCGGCAATAAGGTCCACCTCCTTGTCGTAGCCCATGTCGGTCTCCTCCAGGTTCTGGCGGAACTGGCCATCGATCAGGCCCACGGTGGGGAAGTTCTGTACGCCTGAGAAGCCCATGGAGATCAATTGGTCGAGGAAGTGGTCGCGCAGCAGGAACGGGTCGGTGCCGCACACACCTGCCAGCACAGGCGTGTGCTTCACCACGGTGAGCACCTCGCGACCCAGTTCCAGCACGATCTCGTTGGCGTTGCCGTAGGGCATCATGCCGGCCAGCGAGCCACGGCCTGCCATGCGGAACTTGCCCGAGTTGTAGATCACCAGCAGGTCGATGCCGCCAGCCTCGGCCGCCTTGGCTGACAGGCCGGTGCCGGCACCGCCGCCAATGATCGGTATGTTGTCTGCCCGCAGCTTGCGGAAGCGGGTGAGCATGTCGTGTCGTTTGCTGGCCATGGGGAAGAGATCCTTGAAAAGTGATTCAACTGATTAGCTTGTGGTATTCAACTAGCTTTTGGTATTCAAGCACAAGCCGATCGGCAAACGCCGTGTCGTTTATATGCAAGGGGCATTGCACCACCTGATGGCCGGTTTTGGCTGTCAGTTGGCTCTTCAGGCCAGCCACCAGGGCGGCCAGTGCCTCGGGGTTATGGAAGGGTTTGCCTGGCGCATCGAGCGCTGAGACCCCCTGCTGGGGGATGACCAAGGTCCAGCGGCCGGGGGCCGCATCCAGTTTGCGGCCCATCCATTCGCCAATTTGGCGGTTTTCGTCTACTGTGGTGCGCATGAGGGTGACTTGGGCGTTGTGTTCGTGGAATAAGCGGCCTTTGAACCGCTCGGGCACCGACGATTTGGCGCCGAAATTAACCATGTCGAGCGCGCCCAAACTAACTACATAGGGGATGCGTTTTGCAAGGATAATGTCCATGCGTTCGGGGCCGGCGGTCAAAACCCCTCCCACCAGCTCATCGGCCACCTCGGTGGTGGTGACATCGAGCACACCCTCCACCAGATCGGCGGCCACCAGTTTTTCCATGGCCCTGCCACCCGCCCCGGTGGCGTGGAATACTAGCACCTCTTGGCCGCTGGCTTCCAAAAGTTGCCGGGCATGGGTGACGCAGGGGGTGGTGACACCAAACATGGTGGCGGCTAGCAAAGGCTTGGTTGAGTGTGGTGTTGGCAACTCTGCAGCGCGCATCATGCCAGCCATGGCACCGGCGGCGCGAGTCAGCACCAAAGCGGAAATGCGGTTCAGGCCGGCCAAGTCGACCAAGGCAGGCATGAGTACCAGATCGGATTCGCCCACATAGCCACGGGTATCGCCGCTGGCCATGGTGCTGACAATGAGCTTGGGGATGGTGATGGGCAGCGCGGTGAAGGCGGAACTGCACAAAATAGTGCCGCCGCTGCCGCCTAGCCCCAGAAGCCCGGCAACCTTTCCCGCCTGATGATGGGCCAACAGCCAGTCGCGCAGGGCTTGGGCCATGGCTGTCACGGCTTGGCCGCGGTCGGGCAGGTTCCAGGGAAAGGGGGGACTTGTGGCAATATCGGCAGGCTGCACATCCAGGCCGCCCGGGCCATGGGGCCCGTCGTTCACACCCGCATCGACTGTAACCACCTCCAGACCCAGCCTGCGCAATTGGCCTGCGGCAAAAAGCAGTTCGGCCTTCTTGGTGTCGGCGGTGGCCACCACATATACTTTTTTGGATGGAGTCATGAAAGTTACCCCGGCCGTCACGCAAAAAAAGGGCGGCGATTCGTTCTGAAGGTGCAAGGTATTAGCCTTGGGAATGTTGTAACATGGATTCCCGGTGGCTGAAGGGCCTGTAGGGCGGATGCCTCCAAATTTGCCAGGGAGGATTGGAGCATGAAAATGTTAACCGGTCTGAAGAAGGTAGTTAGCGGGCTTGTGGCTGTGGGGCTGGTGGCTTTGGTTGGCTCGGACGCCAACGCAAATTGGCATCGGCGTGGTTGTGGCCCTTATGGCGTTGGCTATGTGGGCGGTTTTGGTTGGGGCGGTTACGGGGCCATGGGCTATGGCTACCGTACTTTCGGCTACGGTTCTGGCTTTGGCTACAGGCCTTATTACCCTGCGTTTTACGGCCCGATAGGCTATCCGGCTTACTACGGTTACCAGCCCATGGGCTTCAGGTCTTTCTATTCGTACTCGTACCCAAATTACGGTTTTGCGCCGCTGGCTTATGGTGGTGTGTGGTCTTATGGCCAGGGGTTGGGTTTTAACCCGGTGTTTTTGCCCAACGAGGCCAAGCCGGCGGTGGATGCCGAATTTCTGCCCCTGACAAAAGCCCCGCACGAAGCGTCTGCGTTGGCGAGAGCTTTAGAGCCAGACTCAAGGCAAGTGGTGAAGCCCGCAGCAGTGCGACGGGTGATAGCAAGCAGCCCGCTGGACAGGGGCATGGCGTCGCTGGAAGTTGGCAATTTTGGCCTGGCTAGCCGCGAGTTGCAAAAGGCGGTTGCCGCAGAGCCGAAGTCTGCCAAATCGCGTTGGCTTTTGGCCCAGTCGTTGTGGATGACCGGCAAGTACCAAGATGCGGCAACCCAAGCCCGCAGAGTTCTTGAAGATCCGCTGGTCGACACAGGTGCGCTGCTTCAAGACAGCCGCTTTTTGAGCGATACGCCATTTTGGGAAGCCAGTCTGGCCAAGTTGCGGCAAGCACGCGAAGTGTTTCCGGCAGACAAAGACCTGGTGCTGTTGGAAGCGGTGGCGCTGCAGGTGCATGGCAATGCCCAGAAGGCCAACCCGCTGTGGAAAGAGCTTGCAGCCAGCCCGCACGACCAGTTCACCGCCCGGCGGATGCTGGCCAGCAACCCCTGATCCATTCACCTTCCGGTTAGCTAACAACGCATGCCTTCTTTGCTCCTCAGCGCGACTGAACTTTCCCGTGGGTTTGACCGTGGACCGCTCTTCGAGCACCTCAACCTGGAGGTGTTCTCAGGCGAGCGCATCGGCTTGGTGGGGCCGAACGGTTGCGGCAAAACCACTTTGATGAAGACCCTGGCTTTTGAGGAGGAGCCAGACCGTGGCAGTGTGAACCGCCATGCCGGCGCGCGGGTGGCCATGCTAGAGCAGGTGCCCCGTTTCAAGCCGGACACCACGCTGCGCGAGGAGGCCAGTTCGGCCCTGGAGGAGCTGCTTGCCGCCCAAACCGAACTGGAACAGGTGGCCATTGAGCTCTCGGCCCTGACCGACGACAACCAGCGCCCCGCGCTGGAGGCACGCTACGACCGCCTGCACGCGTTGTTGGCCCATAACGGGGCCTTCACTATCGAGCACCGGGTGGAAGGCATTCTGCATGGCCTGGGATTTCCCGACAGCGAATTGGACCGGGCGGTGGAAACCTTCTCAGGCGGACAGAAAAACCGGCTGCTTTTGGCCCGATTGCTGTTGTCGGCACCCGATGTGATGCTGCTCGATGAGCCGACCAACCACCTCGATATCGCCACAGTGAATTGGCTGGAAAGCTACCTGCTGAACCAGCCGCAGGGCATGATCATCATCAGCCACGACCGCGCATTTCTCGACCGAGTGGCCAACCGCATCATCGAGATCGGCCCGCGTGGGCTGGAGAGCTATCCGGGCAATTTCACGCACTATTGGCGTTTGCGCCGTGAGCGGCATGAGCAGGCCTTGAAAGCCTTTGAAAAGCAGCAGGAAGAAATCGACAGGCAGGTCGATTACATCCGCCGGGTGAACTACGGGCAGTTGCACAAGCAGGCCGCCAGCCGGCAAAAGCAGCTCGACAAGATGGATCGGCTCGACCGCCCGGTGCTGCACGAGGGGCCGCGCATTCGCTTTGGCGAGGCGGGGCACACGGGTGAGACGGTATTGGAAGGGGTGGACCTGACCAAGAAATATTCCGCCCCGCTGTTTAAAAAGTTGTCGTTCCAGATTCGCCGGGGCAGCCGCATTGGCATTGTCGGGCCGAACGGTTGCGGCAAGTCGACGCTGTTGAAAATACTATTGGGACAGGAGAATGCCGATTCTGGCGAGGTGCGCACCGGCGCCCATGTGAAGGTAGGCTATTACGACCAGCAGTTGGCCTGCCTGCCAACGGGCAAAACACTGGCCGAGGCGGTGCGCCCACCCGACCAGCCCACCTACCCCGAGCAGCGGGTGCGCGACCTGCTGGGCTCTTTTGGTTTGGAAGGCGCGCAGGTCAACCAGAAGGTGGATGAGCTTTCAGGGGGCGAGAAGAGCCGAGTGGCCATGGCGGCGCTGGCCGCGCGCGACATCAACACGCTGGTACTCGACGAGCCGACCAACCATCTCGATCTGTGGGCCTGCGACAGCCTAGAGGAGGCACTGCGCGGTTTTCCGGGCACGGTGCTGGTGGTGAGCCATGACCGCTGGTTTTTGAACCGTGTCACCGACATGCTGATCGTCTTCAATGGCAAGGGCGATGTGGAAGTGGTGCATGGCAACTGGGATATTTACGAGCGCCTGGTCGCCAGTCGCGTGGCCGCGGCGGCCGAGAAAGAAGACCGCAAGGCGGCAGGCCGGCCCCAGTCTTCCAGCACCGCCCAGGGGGGGAGCGCCCCGGCAACTGAAGCCTCTAAGCGCAAGCGCAAATATCCGTTTCGCAAAGTGCCCGATATTGAGGCCGACATCGACACCTTCGAGGAGCAGAAGCTCGATCTGGAAGCGGCCTTGGAAGATCCTGAAACCTATCGCGATGGCCGCAGGGCGCTGGAGGTTCAGGAGAAACTGGCCGATGCCCAAACCAAGCTGGCCCAGCTTTATGACCATTGGGAAGAGGCGATGGAGCTGAACCCGAAAATCTGAATCGTTGCCACATGCAGGAGCCTTTGATGATACGTGCGCTGAAACCTTGGGCTCTGGCATTTGCGGTGCTAGCCGCATGGGTGGCCACTAACCGTGCGATAGCGGCAGACCGGCCCAACCTGCTGATTATTTTGGCCGATGACTTGGGCTATTCTGATATTGGCTGCCAGGGTGGCGAGATACCCACACCCAACCTGGACCGGCTAGCGAAAAACGGTGTGCGGCTGAACCATTTCTACAACACGGCCCGCTGCTGGCCCACACGCTCCTCGCTGCTGTCGGGCTATTATGCGCAGCAAATTCGCCGCGATACCGTGCCGGGTTTGCAGTCGGGCGGGCAGGGCAAGCGGCCGGGTTGGGCGCCGCTATTGCCAGAAAAGCTGGCCGGGGCAGCTTACCGCTCCTACCTGTCGGGCAAATGGCATGTCGATGGCAACCCGGTTGGCAAGGGGCAGGGGTTTGCCCGCTCGTGGGTGCTGGAAGACCACGACCGCAATTTCTCACCGAAAAACATCAGCATCAACGGCAAACCCGCCCGGGATTTTGCCCTAGGTAAACAAGACTTTTTCACCAGCACGGCCATTGCGGACCACGCGATCGATTGCCTGGCCGAGCATGGCGACAAGCATTTGGGCCAGCCATTTTTTCATTTGGTGGCATTCACCTCGCCGCACTTCCCGCTGCAGGCGCCGGCGGCTGACATCGCCAGGCACCGGGGCAAATACGCTGCAGGCTGGGACGCGCTGCGGCAGGCGCGTGTGGCCCGGCAAAGTGAGTTGGGGCTGCCGGCGGTGAGCCCCGCTGCTTTTGAGCGTGATTTGGGTCCGCCTTATCCTTTTCCCAAGGCGATGGAGGCCTTGGGGGCCAACGAGGTGAACCGCCCTGTGGCTTGGGACATGCTAAATGCCGCCCAGAAAGCTTTTCAGGCGGCGAAGATGGAGGTGCATGCCGCCATGGTGGAGCGGATGGATCTGGAGATTGGCCGCATTGTCGCCCAACTGGAAAAAGGGGGCATGCTCGACAACACGCTGGTGCTGTTCCTTTCGGATAACGGCGCCAGTGCCGAGATCATGATGCGGGGCGATGGCCACAAGCCTGAGGCCCCGGCCGGCTCGGCGGAAACATTCCTATGCCTGGGGCCAGGCTGGTCGACCGCCTGCAACGCGCCCATGCGCCGACACAAGACCTGGAACCACGAGGGTGGGATTGCGACGCCGCTGGTAGCACACTGGCCGGCAGGTATTGCCAAGGAACGCCATGGCAAGGTGGACCCATCGCTTGGACATGTGGTGGATCTTTTGCCCACAGCCCTCGAGCTAGCGGGCCTGCCGGTGGTGGCAGGGCCGGGTGCTCCAGAGTTGCCGGGCAAATCGCTGTTGGCGGTGCTGAAGGGGCAAGCAACGCGCACCGATGGGGTGGTCTGGTTCAAGCACGAGAAAAGCCGGGCCCTGCGCCAGGGTGATTGGAAAATCGTCGCCACCGCCCAAGCACAGGAGGGTGAGGCCCCCTGGGAGCTGTACAACTTGGCAACCGACCGGGGTGAGACCACCAACTTGGCAGATGCCCAGCCCGAGCGGGTCAAAGCCTTGGCGCAAGTGTGGCAAACCCGCTGGCAAGCCTACCAGGCCGATGCGAAGCGGGAGTGACACCAAGCTGCTGTGCAACGCGACATGGCAGGCAGAAACTAGGCTTTGAGAAAATCAGCCAAAGGCAGCGAGATGCCGAGGGTTTCCGAGCGGGCGGTGTCGGTGGCAGTGAGGCGCAAGTGGCTTTGGTAAGTGCCCGCTTGTGGCAGGCTGAAACATTCCAAGGTGTTTGCCGGCAGGTTGAAAACCCAATACTCAGGAATGCCGGCTTGGGCGTATAGCTCAAGCTTTTTACCCAAATCGATATCGGTGGTGGTGTCGGCCACCTCGATGAGCAGGCGGATTTGGCTCACCACAGGGTGGGCTGTGGAGTAGTGATCGCTCCGAAAGGGAACGATGGCGAAATCTGGCTGGGGCAAATCGCGTTTGGTCAGGGCCACCGGATTTTGGCACAGCACCAGCCACTCTTCAGCCAAATGGGCATGCAGCCAACGATTGAGTTGATTGACTAACCCTCCATGCCTGGGGCCAATCGGGCTCATGGGATGGATCTCGCCGTCGATGAGTTCGAGATGTTCGTCGGGTTGGAAGAAGCGCAATTGGTCGAGTTGGATGAACTCTTCCACGGTGAACTTGCGTGTGG
>CAIWHS010000306.1 GCA_903912515.1 uncultured Planctomycetaceae bacterium | reverse complement strand
GGGTTTGAGGACCGGCTTGATTTGGTTGAAAAATCAGGTGGGATGCAATCGGGGCAAGACTTGGACCCCACTCTACAATGGGCAAATCAAAAGATTGCAGGCCCGCACTGGGCGGTTGTGGCTTTTGCCGTGGTTTTGGGAATCTGCAATCTTCTGGCCTTAATTCGATGGATTTCTGGTACCAATGATTCGCTCGAAGTGGCAGTTTGCTTGTTATTAACTGCAATTATTTACGCATTGAACTGGAAAAGAATTCGTGAATCGACCAAAGGGTTGGAAAAGCAGGCAGAGGCGTTATTGGCCGCCCGTGGAGCTTTAGCCTCCATTTCCGCAAAATCTGGTTGGAAATCTGAAACCTTATTCAAGCTTCGCGGCAGGCTTAAGTCGGATTTGGACCCTCAATCCGCCAGCAACGCTGTGGACCGGCTAGTAACTCTGGTTCAAGCATGGCAGGCCAGGAAAAACCCCCTCATTACCATTCCCTTGGTCCTGCTGTTTTGGGATTTGGTGTTTGCTTGGCTTTTGTCTGGATGGCATAAAAAACACGCTGTTGGATTAAGCGGTTGGCTAACTTCCTTAGGTGATTACGAGGCACTTCAGTCTCTTGCTCACCAATCCTTTTTGTTTCCCCAGGATGTTTTTCCCCGACTTTTGGATAAAGGCCCGGCGACCTATACCGCCCGAGATTTGGGTCACCCGCTACTTCCGCTGAGCCATTGTGTTCGCAACCAGGTTGAATTGGCACCTCCTCGGCAAATGTTGCTGGTGAGCGGTTCGAACATGTCGGGAAAAAGCACCTATCTACGATCGGTTGGCGTTTCAGCGGTGCTGGCTTGGGCTGGTGCTCCAGTGCGGGCCTCCTCGATGGAAATAGGGCAGTTTCAAGTAGCGGCAATTCTTCATGCTGAGGACTCCCTTCGTTTGGGAATGTCCCGTTTTGCCGCTGAATTGGCACGCATGCGCAGGGTGATCGAACTTTCCAAGAATGAGCTGCCCTTGCTATTTTTGCTGGACGAAATTTTTAGTGGCACCAACTCCAGCGACCGATTGGCTGGAGCAGAAGCTTTGATTTTTCGATTGGTGAATTCTGGCGCGGTTGGGATGGTGACAACACACGATTTAACTTTGGCAAAAATTGCTGATGAATTGCAGGAAAAGGCGGGAAATGTGCACTTTGTTGATAGTTGGTCTGGTGGCAGGATGAGCTTTGATTATCGGCTGCAGCCGGGGGTGGTTCCCAGGAGTAACGCACTTGGATTGATGCGGGCGATTGGCTTGGAAATTTGACCAGTTTTAGGACTTTCCAGTTTCGGGCCGAAGGACCGGCAATGGGACTCCGGGAATGGGGTGAGGTTTTTCAACTTTTCGGTAACCCAGAGCCCTAATCACCTCAAGCACCTCGCTCCATGTTGGGAATGGGCGTCTGTTGGCACGCTTGTAGGAATCGATAGCGGTGAGGAACTCCATTTCTTCTTCGGTGTAGTCGCGCTCACATGTGGTTGGGTCCACCATGCGGCGTTTTTCGGTACAGCCTTTTGCTTTTTCGGCATCTGCCCTTCTATCCCTACCACTGCGTCGATCGAAGGCTACCGGGATTTCTTGCTGGCGCCGGTCTGGGCGAGCACGGCGCTGATCCTTATCTGGATCTGCGGTGGGTGAATTAGCTGCTTCCATTTTTTCATCCGGTTTAAAAGCGGATTCTGGGATTTGTTCACTCATCCAGCTTGCCGTCTTTCTTTCAGGTAAGAACGCAATCCTTCACGCCAATGTGCTATCTCGGGCATACCGGTGTGACCTTTATGAACCGAGCCCAGAACACTCCAAGAAGGTCTTTGGGCTTTGGCACCAAATTCCGAGCTGGAAATGGATTGAACTCTAATTGGAAGGCCTTCCGCATCGAAAATTGCTTGCGCGAATTCGTGCCAACTGCAGTGTCCGCCACTTGTTAAATGATACAGCCCGGGAGACTTCTTCTCTATGAGTTCCAAAATAGCGGGAGCGAGGTCTGCAGCGGGTGTAGGAGTGCAGGTTTGATCTGAAACAACCCTAATATTTTTGCCTTCTGATGCCAACCGAAGCATGGTTTCCACAAAATTTGTTCCTTTTCCCCCGGTACCATGCCGGCCATAAAGCCCACAGGTCCGAATGATCCAGGATTGATTGTTTCGCATTCGAACCAAGTGCTCACCTGAAAGCTTGCTTAGAGCGTAAATGCTTACTGGTAAAGGGTTATCGGTTTCTAACCAGTTTTTGTGGGCAGCATTAGACGATTGGGAAAGTGAGGTACCAAACACATGGTCGGTGCTGATTTGAACGAAGGGGATGGACTTTTTTGCGCATTGATCCGCCGCATGGCCCGCAGCCCAGCAGTTAGACATAAATGCTTCGGCTGATTGATCTTCCGCTTTGTCTACCCAGTTATATGCGGCGCAGTTAATCACACCGTAGGGCTT
>CAIWHS010000305.1 GCA_903912515.1 uncultured Planctomycetaceae bacterium | reverse complement strand
GGCGGCGGAATGATGGGTATGGGCGGCGGCGGAATGGGTGGCGGCGGAATGATGGGTATGGGCGGCGGCGGAATGGGTGGCGGCGGAATGATGGGTATGGGCGGCGGCGGAATGATGGGTATGGGCGGCGGAATGGGTGGCATGGGCGGCGGTTTTGGTGGCGGGAAGATGGGATTTAATGGAGGTTCCGGCCTCTAGAACTATTTTCTAAAATTAAAAATAGTAGAGGCTAGGCATTTACGCCTAGCCTCTACTATTTTTAGACTCAGCTCACTAAATTTCCGTGATTTAGAAGGTAATTAATGGGATGTTTTTGGGTGTGGTTACCTCTGGAACTGGATCAGAGTCATTTTGTATCAGGTTATAAAAAACATCGCGTTGCTTGGGTTCAAATCCTAATTGGCGAATGGCGTTTTGAATTTGGCTTAAGGTTAAATGATGGGCTGTACCTGCCGAGGAAACCACATTTTCTTCGATCATCAGCGATCCCATATCATTGGCTCCAAAACATAGAGCCAACTGACCAGTTTTCAGCCCTTGGGTTACCCATGAAGATTGAATGTTGGCAAAATTATCTAAATAAAGCCTAGCTATCGCCTGAGTTCTTAGGTACTCGTATGCGCCAACCGGACGAAGATTGCTCAGATCGGTATTTTGAGGTTGAAATGTCCAACAAATGAAGGCAGTGAAGCCCCCAGTTTCATCTTGAAGCGCCCTGAGCCGTTCCAGGGTTTCCACTCTTTCAGCTAGTGTTTCAACATGGCCGAACATCATGGTGGCAGTCGATCGGCCCCCTAGAGAATGCCAAACTCTATGCACTTCGAGCCATTCGTCGCTCATGCATTTGTAGACTGTCAATTCTTTTCGAACCCTATCGACTAAAATTTCACCTCCTCCCCCTGGCAAACTGCCAAGGCCGGCTTCCTTCAACCGTTCGAGTACTTCTCTCAGGGAAATTTTGTTCAGACGATGGAAATGCCATATCTCAGGGGGGCTAAACGCATGCAGGTTGACATTCGGGAACCGTTTTTTCAAATTACGAAGCAGGTCTTCATACCAATCGAGCTTCAGTGAAGGATGCATACCCCCCTGAAGCAAGACTTGATCCCCTCCCAAGGCTACCGTCTCTTCGATTTTTGCACATATGACTTCAAGGTCTAGCACATAAGCATCCGAATCTTGCGGCTTACGGTAAAAAGCGCAGAAATGGCATACTGCCGAACAGATGTTGGTGTAGTTGATATTGCGGTCAATGTTATAGGTCCGGAAAGATTCCGGGTGAATTTGGCGACAAACCTTATCTGCTGCTTTTCCCAAGGCTGCAAGGTCGTGGCATTCCTCAAACAGTTTGAGAGCCTCTGAAAAGCTTATTCTATGGCCATTCACTGCTTTCTGAAGAATTTCAACTATCTCTGTCCCGGGCTTCATTCCGCTTACCCCCCCCCTGCATGACACTTTATCAAGCGACATTAATTCCGCTCAAAAAATTTAAGTTTCTGGCGAAATACTTCAAGTCCCTCGAGCTCCTTTTCACCCACTGTAAATCCTATTTTCTTTGTGAGATATTCGACTATGAAAGCTTCCGAGCATCCGTGTTTTTTTGACTCCCTTCTGGCGATTTCAGTCAAACGAGAAATGCCTTGTCGGTAAGCTAGATGGAACGATTCTATTTGAGAATTGGATAACTGAAGTCCCGGGCGAATTGCCCAGACCGCATAAACAAAGGGAAGGCCGGTTTCTTTTGTCCATTCATCACCAAGATCCCACTCGATATTGAAATCAGATGGGCGCATGGACATTGCCCGATCACCTATCAAAAGGATGCCATCAACTAAACTAGAAACAGTGGTTGCAGACATGGGATAGTTGACAATTTCGGGATAGATCTTGTGTTTCTCAGCCAGCATGATCTTTGTGAGTGCTGAACTAGTTCGCGATCCCTCATCCAGCGCCAGGATTTTTAGTTGGGGCAAACCAAACCTAGTGAGCAAAAGGACACTTTCCACAGGGCCACAGCTTGTGATTCCTAACCCCGGAACCATGGAATAATTTTTCGCCCGAATGTATTCAGCCACGGGGATGAGACCAACATCAAGTTTCCCGGCCTTCATCCAACAAGCTAAACGACTGGGAGTTTCTAGGACCAAGTTGGAATCTGGTAACAATTGAACCAGCCCCTCAATGAGAGGTTTGGTGTTGAGATAGGCAACAGCTCCAATTCGAAGCCCACCGGCCATTTGTTCCATCTTCTCCACAACTTACTTACAGATTTAAAACCGTAGAAATCAATTTCAGATAACTAATCCAATAGCATTTGTTCGGGAAGTTATCACCATCCAACACGAATTATCTGACAAGATTTGGCAGGAAATATCGCAAATTGTTCGACATCTGGTTTTTGCTGGCTTGAATTAGTCAACACGATTTTTCTCGCAAGATTCAATTTTTGACTTTGGAAAGGTTCGTGCATATCTCCAAAAATATTTCCATAAATCATTTGATCAGAATTGTTAACAACCACCACTAAAAATTTGGATAACTCCAGGGCTGTTTGTTCAGGTTGATCGAAGGACCATGCAAATCCAACCACACCTGACTGACGCGAATCAGAATTACCCTCATGAGAAAGAACTTGAAAACCTGAAGCATTTTCCAAAGCCTTTGCCCATTCGAGCGAATCGTGAACCGAAAACTGACCTGACAAAGATTGATTTGTGGGTTTCAAAAAAATTTGGTCAAAAAAGCCACTATCGATCCATTTCAATCCAGGAGTCATCAAAAAGAGTAACCAACGCATCCACTCGGAACTTGAATTCGATTCAACCGGAGCATTCCATTCAACAGGCCAACGGTGGATGGTTCGACTGGAATACTCCCACCCCGCACCCAAATGATCTGCAATCCCTTGCAAATCAAGCTTTTCGACGCGTTCCATCAGGCGTTGATCAAGGCAAAAATTAAATCCCTGCTCCATCAAATCCCATTCCAAACCCCAAAAAACTTCAGCAAGTGCAATAAAATGGGGATTTAAGTCTCTTGCCGAGGAAAGCATCGCTGGCCAAGGCGAGTCTTTTAGGCGAGCCCCGCCCATTCCAGGGTCAGCCAAATCACCCCATGTTTTTTTTATACTTTCGGGTAGTGACAGCATCGCATGCGAACAAAATACACCATCGGAAAGTGTGGACAAACGAAGGAGTGCTTCACCCCAATAATTCGCTAATAGCGGAGCGGTGGTATTTAGTTGCTGAGTGTTGGGAATAGGGGGAAAATTTGGATCTTTACCCCACGCCAGGGACCATACTTCGCCTGTATCAATCTCCCGAACAGTCCAACCGTCACTAGACGAGGTTGCTCCATCGGAAACTGCAATCAACCAATCGGGCCGCAGATAGGTCAGGGCATGGTCAGCACCTACATGGTTGGCACAAAAATCAACAACAATCAATATTTCCAAAACATTTGCTTGTTGACGAAATGCGGCCAAACCTTCGCTGCCGCCAACGGATTTTTTGGGAACATATGCATTGCATGATTCATTGGAGCGGTTTGCCTTATCGCCACCGCAGGTCCACAGATTTTTTAGCAACACGACACTAAAACCAAGGGTGACCCATTTATGAAACCAATCCAGCGGGACTGATGCCAAGGAGCCGCCATAATGATTCGCCAATGATTGGGCATCTTGAACCAGAAGCAAACCATGGCCCGATTTCCCAAGCATTGTCACCCTTTCCATTTTTTAAACCAGAAATTGGCCATACCACAAAATTTTTAATCCTATTCCACCTTACCTTGTGGGCGGGGTAGTTAGGGAATTAAACTACTATTTCAGGCACGGTTTGCCGGAACAATTTTTGGTTAGCGCTGGAGAAAAGCATGGATCGAACCCTAGTGATCGACATTGGCGGGACCCATGTTAAATTAAAACTACAAGATCAGGATGAGATCAAGAAATTAGGCTCCGGGCCTGACCTAACTCCAGAGATCATGATTCAGGGAATCAGAGACATCATCCACGATTGGAATCCCACCCGGATCACCATGGGTTATCCTGGTCCCGTTGTGAAGGGAAAAATCCACTTGGAACCTGCCAACCTAGGCAGGGGATGGGTTGATTTTGATTTTGCAAAAACCTTTGCCCTACCTATCCAAATAGTTAATGACGCAGCGATGCAGGCCATGGGTAGTTATCAAGGCGGAAGGATGCTGTTCCTTGGTTTAGGAACAGGCTTGGGAACCACCTTTATTATCAACGGGATGGTAGCTCCTTTGGAAATTGGCCATCTTCCCTATCGGAAAAAGCTAAGCTTTGAACAGTGGGTTGGTGCCGCTGGATTAGACCGGCTTGGCAAAGC
>CAIWHS010000304.1 GCA_903912515.1 uncultured Planctomycetaceae bacterium | reverse complement strand
CTGACCTGACAGGGACGCCCCAAACTGCAAAAGGCTGGCCACTTTGGGTGGATATTTTTCCCTCCAGCAGGGCTCCATTTGGTCATGCCACTTAAAAGCCTCAAAAGCCATGATTTTGTGATGTGCTGACAGCCACAACGGAAGATTTGGTGGTGTGGAGGTAGTGCGCCATGCTTGGCACTTTTTTCCCAGATCATTCATGATGAGTTGATAGTCAACTCCCGCTTTCCCCAAATAATTTTCAACATCGGCCCAAAAAACCAGCTTGGCGGAATTTACCTCTTTTAGTGTGCGACATTCTGGCCAGACGGGTGCTGCGATAGCACGGAGCACTACCTGAGTATCGCTTGGGGAATTGGCCAAAAAACCAATGTGATCCAGAGTTGGCGCAAGAGGGACCGCACCTTTGACCGGAACCATGCCATGGCTTGGCTTGAAGCCAACCACGCCACAGTAGGCCGCTGGTCTCAGGATGGAGCCTCCGGTTTGGGTACCAAGTGCTACCGGGCAATGCCCTGCAGCCACAGCCACCGCAGAACCAGCCGAAGAGCCGCCCGGGGTTTTATCGTCAAAGACAGGATGCACCGTGGATGCCGGGTCAAAGCTGGCGAATGTACAAGTAGCTGTTTTGCCTAAAATAATGGCACCATGTGACCTTAACCTTGCCACAACCTCCGCATCTTCCCGGGCAATCGCTCCGGACCATGGAGAGTAGCCTGCCGAAGTTGGTAATCCTTGAACATCGATAATGTCTTTTATGCCTATTGGAATGCCGTGAAGATCACCTAACCAGACACCGGTATCTGCCAGCCTGTCGAGCTCGGCAGCATGGGCCAAAACTCTTGGCACATCGATAAACGTCCAAGCCTTTAGGTGTTGATCCGTTTCGGCGATTCGATCCAGGCACAGCTTGGCGACATCCTGACAGGAGATTGTCCGGTTGCGCAATTTTGCAGCAGTAGGCCTAATGCCTTCCACCCACAGCGAACAATTCATGGTTCGTAGCTCCCCACCAAAACCGATGCTCTTATGATTTTCTCAAGGTTAACGGGCCAATTCATCCCGGTTGCTTAAAATTTCACCTAAGATTCGATTAGCAGTTTTGAAAGAAAAGTGAGAACTTCCGTGAAAAAGCATAAAGTCGTGGTACTTGGGGCCACAGGTTACACCGCACTGGAAGTGTTGGAAATCCTTCTCCGTCATCCCCATGCCGAAGTGGTCGCCGCGACAAGTCGCAATGAGGATCCGACCTCACTTGCCAATCTCCACCCCAGATTAATGGGCCGGATTGACCTACAAACAGAAGTCTTTGATGTGGCTGGGTTGAAAGCAAAGGGCATTGAAACCGCTTTCAGCTGCCTGCCTCATGGCGCTAGTGCCTCGAGTGTGTCAGCCCTCCTCAAAGCTGGGATCAAGGTGATTGACCTCAGCGCTGATTATCGCCTTAAAACCAAAGATGATCAGCAAAAGTGGTACGGGCATGCCCATGCAGACCCAGAGAATCTTCCCTTGGCGGTTTACGGTTTGCCTGAATTTCATGCTGACAAGATTTCTCGATCCAAACTTGTCGCCAATCCTGGCTGCTACCCGCAAACGGTCATTTTGGGTTTGGCCCCACTGGTTCGAAACAAATTAATCAAAACGGGGACCATCATTGCTGACTGCAAAAGTGGTGTTTCGGGTGCGGGGCGAACTCCCAGCCTAAAAACCCATTTCCCGGAATGCAACGAAAGTGTTTCCGCTTACCAATTGGGAGTCCATCGGCACACGGCCGAAATGGAACAAGAGCTGGGTGGACTTGTTGGAGAATCAGTCCCCGTCCTTTTTCTTCCCCACCTAATTCCCATGGAACGCGGAATTCTTTCCACCATTAGTGCCGAGCTGGTTTCTGAAATTAATGACCATGAGTTGATAGACCTTTACAGAAAGGAATTCGAGGGCCAGCCATTCGTACGCATTTGCCATAGCCCCCCATCTACCAGCCAAACCCGACACACTAATTTTTTGGATATTCACCCACTTCGCATTGGCCATCGGGTGGTTGTAGTGGCCAGCCTAGATAACCTTATTCGAGGGGCTAGCGGGGTGGCGGTGCAAAATTTTAACCTGATGAACGGTTGGCCACAAACCACGGCACTCCTTCCCTGAACCTTCACATATCAGCAAGCCATTACTCAATGGGCCAAGAGCAGGTTTGGCAATACAATGAGAAAAATTCCTTTAAGGAGCGAACTCTCAAATGGCCAACGCCGTCCGGGAAAGACTGCACACCCGCGTATTTCATGCAGTTCACCGCAACAACTTGCTTTACAACACCTGTTGGGAAGATCCCGCACTTGATCGCATTGCCCTCAAGTTGACTTCCACCGATCGGCTTTTGGTAATCACCAGCGCAGGTTGCAACGCGTTGGACTATCTTTTGGCCGGTTGTGGCGAAGTCCATGCGGTCGACATGAACCCCATCCAGAATGCGCTGATAGAACTCAAGCGCGCTGCCGCCCTGAGCCT
>CAIWHS010000303.1 GCA_903912515.1 uncultured Planctomycetaceae bacterium | reverse complement strand
GCTATAACCCCAATAAGGACGGGGGCTAGAGGCCAATTTGACTCATGGATTCCCGGTCGTAGCCGGGAATGACGAACCTCCGTCATCCTCGCGCAAGCGGGGATCCATGCCCCCCCACAGGCTTGCCGAAGCCTCAGGACACCGTCTGGTAATAGAGGTTCTGCGGGTGCTTGGCCTGGGCCGAGGACTTATCGGGTCCTAGTCCCCTAAACACCCAACTTACTCTGGGTCGCGCCATATCATCCATCCCAATTAAAGCCCGACGGCACAGAGAGAAGCCGGATACGGGAACAATAGCGGGTTTTTTAATCAAATTGGGGCGTCAATGCAAGACACTTTGACGCCTGATCTTCAACGTTGGCAGAGGTGACTCTATGCGATGGATACGTTTCGACAACCAAGGTTCAATCGGATTTGGCGTGCTGGAGGGTGATCGGGTCCGTTGTTACGAGGGTGATATGTTTGGCACAGCGGAGGCCACAGAGACTTTTTTGGCGGTGACTGACCTGCGATGGTTACCGCCCTGCCAACCGGGCAAGATCGTCGGCTTATGGAACAACTTTCGGGCTGCAGCCGAGAAAAACGGTTGGGCGGCGCCGGCAGAGCCGCTGTACTTTCTGAAATCGCCCGGCAGTGCGGCGGGGCACTTACAGCACATTGCAGTGCCCACAAGCTACAGCGGCAGGGTGGTGTACGAGGGCGAGTTGGTGGTGGTGATCGGCAAGACGGCCCGGTCGGTCGATGTGCAGCATGCTGCGGAACATGTTTTTGGTTACACCTGCGGCAATGACCTTACGGCGCTTGAACTGCTGCACCGCGATGCCTCCTTTGCCCAGTGGACACGGGCCAAGAGTTTTGATGGCTTTGCGGCTTTCGGCCCTGTCATAGACACAGATGTCAACCCGGCAACCAGCCACCTGCGCACCTTGGTCGGCGGCCGTGAACGGCAGAACTATGCCCTGTCCGACATGTTCTTCAGCCCTCTGGAACTGGTGTCAAGGATTTCGCACGACATGACGCTGGAGCCTGGCGACCTCATCTACTGCGGTACATCCTTGGGTGTACTGCCAATGAAAGCCGGTACCGCCGTGGACGTGGTGATCGACGGCATTGGGACCCTGTCCAACCTGTACGGTTGAGCCCCTAGCTGGCGACCTGCAGGCGTCCCTTGTGGCTGGCCAGGGTATGGGCCAGCAACTGGGCGGCTGCAAAGATGGCGTCAATGGTGGGAGTTGGCGTTTCAGTGATGCGGCCGAGCTCAACCACAGAGCCCACCAGAGCGTCCAGCTCTAGCGCACGGCCATGCTCGACGTCTTGCAGCATGGACGTTTTGTGCGCACCCACCGCCTGGGCACCTGCGATGCGCTTGTCCAGTGAAATCTTGAACACCACACCCAGCTTTTCGGCCACCGTTTGTGCTTCAGCCATCATGTTGGCGGCCAGCAAACGGGAAGGCCCAAAGGTGCAAATATCTTCCAAGGTGGCATGCGTCAGGGCGGAGATCGGGTTGAAGCTGAGGTTACCCCACAGCTTGAGCCATATCTCGCCCCGGATGTCGCGGGATACCGGGGCCTTGAATCCTGCACGCATCATGGCTTGGGACAGTGCCTCGATGCGCTCACTTCGGCTGCCATCGAGTTCACCCAGTGTGAAGCGATTGCCTTCGATCACGCGCACCACACCGGGCGCAACCAGCTCCGCCGCCGGGTACACCACGCTGCCGATGATGCGCTCGCTTTGGATGCATGCTGCAATCCGGCTGCCTGGGTCAACACTCTCCAGGCCACGGCCCTCATGGGCACCGGCAAGCCGGTGGAAGTACCACCATGGAATGCCGTTGATCATGGTGACCACCATGGTTTTTGGCCCCAGAAGGGCCTGCAGATCGGGCAGCAGATCGCCGACCTGGTGTGCCTTGACGGTCAGAAGGACGGCGTCTTGTGGGCCAGCATCTGCCATGCGCTGGACAGCACGCACATTGGGCGCGTGCTCCTCGCGACCATCTTCAAGAATCAGCCGAAACCCATTTTTTTCAATGGCAGCAAGGTTTTGGTTACGTGCAATGAACGTGACCGTTTCACCCGCGTTGGACAGCTTGGCGCCCAAGTAGCCCCCGATAGCCCCCGCGCCGACGATGGCAATTTTCATGTCTGAACCTCTCCTCAGCCCGCTTCGCGCTTGGGCGAACGTCTTTTGAATGACGACAGAAGTGGCCAAACCAGCATCACGATAGCCAACCCGGCGATGGAGCCCACCAAGGGGTTAGACCAGAATATCGCCAGCGAACCCTGGGACAGCAGCATGGATTGCCGGAAACTCGCCTCGGCCATATCGCCCAGCACCAAGGCCAGGACCAATGGCGCCATCGGGTATTTCAGCTTCTTGAAAAGGTAACCTACCACGCCAAACACCAGCATCATCACGACATCAAACATCGAGCTATGCACCGTGTAGGCGCCAACCGCGCAAATCACCACAATCACTGGTGCAATCACGGAGAATGGAATCCGCAAAAATGCCGCCCAAAATGGCACTGTGGTCAGAACAACCAACAGGCCCACCACGTTGCCCAGGTACATCGAGGCGATCAGGCCCCAGACAAAGTCTTTATGTTCCACAAAGAGCATGGGGCCGGGCTGCAGGCCCCAGATCATCAACCCGCCCAGCAGGACAGCCGCTGTTGGTGATCCCGGGATGCCCAAGGTCAACATGGGCAACAAGGCCGAGGTGCCAGCAGCATGGGCTGCGGTCTCGGGTGCCAACACGCCTTCGATCTGACCCTTGCCAAATGAGTCAGGTTCTTTCGACATCCGGCGGGCAATACCGTAGCTCATGAATGACGCCGGTGTGGCGCCACCCGGTGTGATTCCCATCCAGCAGCCCACAGCCGTGGACCGCAGAAATGTCAGCCAATATTGGGGCAGCTGTTTCCAAGTCTGCAGGACGACCCGCAAGTTGAGTCTGGCACTCTTGCCCTTGAAGGCGAGCCCTTCTTCCATGGTGAGAAGGATCTCTCCGATACCAAACAGCCCAATAACCGCGATCAGGAAGTCAAAGCCCTTGAGCAGTTCTGGAAATCCGAAGGTCATGCGTAACTGTCCCGTCACCGCGTCCATACCGACAGCTGCCAGGGCAAAGCCCAGCATCATGGAGGCAATCACCTTGGCCGCTGGCTCTTTGCTCATGCCCACAAAGCTGCAAAATGTCAGCAATTGCACTGCGAAATATTCCGCAGGGCCAAAGCGCAATGCAAATTTCGCCAACAGAGGCGCCAGAAACGTGATGAGCGCCACAGCGATCAAGGCGCCCACAAAGGACGAGGTAAACGCGGCGGTCAGAGCCTGGGCTGCGCGACCCTGCTGGGCCATGGGGTAGCCGTCAAAGGTGGTTGCCACCGACCAAGGCTCTCCTGGGATGTTGAACAAAATCGATGTGATCGCTCCACCAAACAGTGCGCCCCAGTAAATGCAGGACAGCATGATGACGGCCGATGTCGGGTTCATCGAGAAAGTGAGGGGCAGCAGGATGGCAATGCCGTTGGCCCCGCCGAGCCCGGGCAATACACCAATCAAAATACCCAGGGTGATTCCGATCAGCATGTAGGCCAGGTTCGGCAGCGTCATGGCGACGCTGAACCCTTGCATGAGGTTGTTGATTTCGTCCATCAGAAGCCCAGCCAAGTTTCGATGGGACCCTTGGGCAAGGGGACCAGGAACCAGCGCTCAAAAACGATAAAAAAAGCCAATGGCACGGCAATGGAAACGCTGCTTGTGGGCAACCATCCAAACTTGCCGTAGCGCCGCATAAAGTAGCCAATGAGCAAGGCTGAAGGCAGGTAGATGCCCAGCCAGACCATCGCCAGGACATAGATAGTCATCGGGACCAGCATGGCATAGACCGTGGCCAACTGCTCCCTCTCTGCGAATATGGCTGCTTTGGTACGCCACTTCAGCAAGGTCGACAGAAACACAGTCCCACTGGAGCCCAGCAACAGCAGCCCAATGTAGAACGGAAAATAACCTGAGCGCGGGCCGTCGTCAGCCCAGCCGATACCCACACGCAGGCTGTCCTTGATGACCAGGCAAGCTACAACCATCAGCAAGGCAGCTACCACCAACTCTGGACCGCGCTCCTTCAAAGGAGGCTTTCCAGAGCTACCCTGGGGATTAGGTTGATTGCTCATGCCGCTCTTTAGTTGGCCAAAAAGCCGGCTTCACGCATCAGCACCCGGTGTGCCTGCTCGTTTTGGCCCAGCCAGTTGAAATACTCGTCGCCGCTCATGAAGGTCTGCTTGAAAGCGCCCTTTTCCATGAAATCTTTCCACTCTGGCAGGGCCCGCACTTTCTTGAACAGGTCCAAGTAGTACTTCACTTGGTCTGGTGTGACACCCGGCGGCATGAAAATACCGCGCAACATGAGGTACTCCACGGGCAGGCCGGCCGACGCGCAGGTTGGGACGTCGTTCCAAGACTGGGTTGTGGTTAGCTTGCCTTTGTAGGGCAGACGCTCTTTGTCCATGACACACAGTGGCCGCAGCGCGCCGGAGCGCCAGTGGGACTCGGCTTCAATGGGGTTGTTCACGGTCGAATCGATATGCTTGCCCACCAGTTGAACGGCGACATCACCCCCACCTTTGAGTGGGATGTAGATCATTTTCTTGCCCAGCGCTTTTTCCATCAACACCGTGATGATCTGGTCCTCTTGTTTTGAGCCTGTCCCGCCCATCTTGAAAGCCTTGTCAGGCTGAGCCTTGATGGCCGTGAGGTAATCCTTGGTGGTCTTGAACGCTGTGTCATGGTTCACCCAAAGAATGAACTGGTCCAGTGCAAGCATGGACACTGGCGTCAAGTCGCGCCAGTTAAAAGGCACCCCTGTGGCCAGTGGCGTAGTGAACAGGTTTGACAGGGTAATGACAATCTTGTGCCCGTTGCCTTTGTCCCCCTTGACGTCCAGGAAGCCCTCAGCCCCTGCGCCACCGGATTTGTTCACGACGATGATGGGTTGCGGGCTGAGTTTGTTTTTGGCCACAACGCCCTGCAGAAAGCGGGCCATTTGGTCGGCGCCACCACCGGTTCCAGCGGGAACTACAAATTCAATTGGCTTCGTCGGCTCCCAGGCATGGGCGGGCCATGTGGCTAATGCGCAAAAGCCTATGAGGATGCTGGAGAGGGCCTTAACACGGCTTCGTAGATTCATGGTGTTTCTTCCTAGTTAATGATCAAACTTTCAAAATGTATTTCGGTCTCTTGGGGTTGGAATGACCCTAAGCGATACCGAGCTTTGCTGCCAGTCCAATGCGCTGCAGCTTGCCGGTCGCCCCTTTTGGGATTTCATCCATGAAGAGAATTTTCTTGGGCACCTTGTACTCAGCAGCGCGGCTGCTGACGAATGCCTGAAGTTCGCGTTCAGTGACTTGCTGACCTTCCCGCAAAACCACCACGGCTGCCACTTCCTCGCCCAACTTGGGGTGCGGCATGCCAAAACAGACGACCTGGGCCACAGCGGCATGGTCCATCAAAATCTCGTCGACTTCCCTGGGGCTGACCTTCTCACCGCCACG
>CAIWHS010000302.1 GCA_903912515.1 uncultured Planctomycetaceae bacterium | reverse complement strand
TTCCAATGTGGACGGAAACGGTTTGCCTCCCGCATCCATTCCCGCCGCTATGGCTTCAAGGCACAAAATCACATCGACCGACGATATTTCCGACTTGGCCAAAATCTCAACCAGATAATCCAAAGCTTCAGGCTGTGCAAAAGGTTCACCTCGCTTGAAAGCCAAATTTGGCTCAGCCCGCTTTTCAATGCGGGCAGCAGCCCAGCGCGAGGCTGCAATGGGTGATGAATAAAGAGCCTCCAAGGCCGCAGTCGATGCCCCGGGCCAAACAGACTCGGGATGTCGGTTTTGCAGGGCCCCACAATTGCGCCCAATCCAGTCTAAAACTCCAGGGTCCCGCGCACCCGCAGGTACCGACAACACCGCCCGCAAAGCCGCTGCCGAGCGAAGGTCGGAACGGGTACTCCCCATCAGTGTGTCCCAAGTGAGCATGGGCACACCCACGGGGCTTTTCGCGGTCAAATCCGGTTCAAAAATCTGTTCTCCACCAGTGGATCCTCGCCACCCGCCCGGAAGAATTCTCCAATCCTCGTTCTTCGGATTTTTTGCCAAAAAAAGCAAAATCCAACGCCATTGCGGCTCTGCTCCCGGCTGAAATGCCCACCCGGCCTCCGCAACATTTGCAATGGGAATCAATTTCCCTGGGGTACCGGCTTCACCCGACAACACCTCAATCAACTCCACCGCTCCGGCTTTCCCCTCCAAAACACTCCCCAAGACTACCGCATCCGCGCGCCATGCCAGTTCTCGCAATGAAGGCAAAGAACGAGCAATCAACCGCCCGGCAACAGGCGGGACGGGCTGCGCCAGCATCAACGATGCCACAAGGATCAGCATGGCACTCCAGCAAAATTAGGAGCTATCAGGTCTTGTAACCGTGAGGATGACGGCTCAACCAGTTCCAAGCGGTTCCGACAATCGAGTCGATATCTGGATATTTGGGCTTCCAACCCAGCTCTGCCCGCGCTTTGCGCGAATCGGCCACCAAAACCGCTGGATCACCAGGCCGCCGAGGTGCCACTTGGGCCGGTACTGGCTTGCCTGCTGCACGCCCCACCGCATCCAAAACCTGACGCACAGAGTGCCCTTCGCCATTGCCAAGGTTATAACGGTTCACCTTGCCAGCCTCAATGCGTTCCAATGCCAGCAAATGGGCATCGGCCAAATCGTTCACATGGATGAGGTCGCGCACACAAGTGCCATCCGGCGTGGGCCAATCGCCCCCAAAAATCTGGAAAGGCTTCGAGGGTTCAAACACTGCGCGAATTGCCAAGGGAACAAGATGGGTCTCAGGCGCATGATCCTCACCCAACCGCCCGCCTGCATCACAACCAGCCGCATTGAAATAGCGCAAAACCGTGGCCCCAAGGCCAAAGGCTGCGGCATGGTCTGCCAATGCCTCCTCCATCACCAGCTTGGTTCGCCCATACGGATTGCACGGAGCCTTGGGGTGCTCCTCGGGAATGGGAACCATGGTCGGCTCGCCATAAACCGCTGCGGTGGACGAGAAAACCATTTTCCCAACACCCGCATGTCGCATGGCCGTCAGCAGCGACAGGGTGCCCACAACATTGTTGTTCCAATATTTGTCAGGCCTGACCACACTCTCACCCACCAAGGCAAATGCTGCAAAGTGCAGCACCGCCTGAATGCGGTTGGCCATCAAAGCATGCTCAACCCGGTGCGTGTCACCCAAGTCGGCAACTACCAGCCTGTCAGCCGGCAAAAACGAATCAAGAGACTTGGCATGGCCATTGCTCAAATTGTCCAGCACCCAGACATCATGGCCGCGCTCCTTCAACATCAAGGCGCAATGACTTCCTATGTAACCCGCACCACCCGTGACCAAAACTCGCATGGGACAAAAACCTCGCTTCAATTCACTTGTGGTCGGGGAAAAACCTCCCTAGCTCACCACACCCTTGGTAATTCCAAGGAATACATCCTCAAGATTGATCTCCTCCAGTTGAAGCAGGCGCACCTTGAAGCCACCCTTGATCAACTCGTCTGCTAGAAACGACACATCTTCCACCTCTTTTTTCAGTGTCACCACCAAGCAGGGTGGGTCGGCGCTCAGCTCAACACCGGTCACTTCAGGCAGCCGTGCCAAAAGGGGCTTGGCCTCCGGCTCACGGTCATGCGCCACTCCCACTCGCACCACGGGGGCCTCGCGCACCTGACGAATGGCCGATGCCACATCGCCGCTGAAGATCAACTGGCCTGTTTCAATAATGCCGATCTTGTTGCAGATGTCGGCAAGCTCAGGCAGGATGTGGCTGCTAATCATGATGGTTTTGCCAAGGCCGCGCAGCTTTTTCAGCAGCCGCCTCATCTCAATGCGGGCCCGGGGGTCAAGGCCGCTGGCCGGCTCGTCCAGCAACAGCACCTGGGGGTCGTGCAACAATACCCTGGCTAACCCAAGACGCTGGGTCATGCCACGCGACAAACTGGTAACAAGCGCATTCCGCTTGAACTCCAAATCCACCAGGTCAAGCACCTCGTCGCATTTCTTCCTCCGGGCCTCGCCCGTGATGCGGTAAGAGGCCGCAAAAAATTCAAGATATTCTATGACTTTCATGTCGTCATAAACGCCGAAGAAATCGGGCATATAACCTACCAGTCTCCGAATCTCACGCGGGCTGGTATGAATTGAGTAGCCACACACCGATGCCTCCCCCCAAGTGGGGTTCAGCAAGGTCGCAAGAATGCGCATGGTCGTGGTTTTGCCCGCACCATTCGGCCCAATAAACCCGTAAACATCACCTGGCACCAGCTTCAAGGTCAGCCGGTTCAGGGCGTATAGTTCGCCATACATCTTGGTCAGGTCGCTGCATTCGATCATCGCCCATTGCCTCCAGCGGCGTTGGCCGCCCCTGCCGTGTCAGCCGCTTCCACGGGCAAAAATGCGCGCAGCACGGCCGTTCTCTCACCGGTGCCCTGCACCCCGGCCAGATCTCCCACCATTTTCACACTCGTGGGGCCTTCACCCTGGACCACCCGCCCCACAAGCACCGCTTCGCGACGCCATTGCCCAGCCACCTGCCGCAGCCGCCAGCTTTGGTCCCAACCTAGGCCGGTGGCTCGCAAAATGTCCTCAGCCTCCGGCCGTGCAAAAAGGAAAGGCTCAAACCGCGAAAACAAATCCCGTTTGAACTCACCGCGCGCGATGCCCGTACGGGCGGTGCCCGCCACATAGCCAGCCTCTTGGTGGGTTTTAAGCCGCCAAGTCTCGGCTGTGTCACCTGCGTCACCTACCCGGTGAATTTCAACCCGCACACGCCCACCTCGGCCCGGTAGGTCCCCCACAGGGGTCGCCCTTCCAGCCCACACCAGAACCACATTCTCCAAATCCACCGGCAAATTGCTTTCCACAACCCCCTCAAGGCTTCCCGAAGTCCGGGATGGGGCCAATCGGGCGGTTAACGATGGCTCCTGCAATCTGGCTAGCCAGTCAGCTCGAAACAACCGCTCCGAGCCAGGGCCTACCGGAATCCCCACCACTTCCGCGGCCTCATTCCCGAAGGTATATCCCTGTCGCGCCGGCAACACCGGCCCAGGACGGGTTCTGTCCTCATGCAGCCAAGGGCCGCCAGGCCCTGCCCATATTTGGTCAGTTTCACCCAGCCACTCAGGCTCCAACTCCATTCGCCAGTCAAGTGTGCTTCTTTTCGGATCCACTAACGAAACAAATGTACTGCCCCCCGCCCAAGAGGCCTTTTTGCCAGGCGTGGCGCTCACCACCAAATCAACCAGATCAAGCTGCCGGTGCCTCGCACCCTCACCATGAAGACCTTTGGTCAGCGCCATGGCGCCAGCCACCGCCGCCATGGCAACCAAAGGCAGCGTCCACCAAGTTGCTTCAGGCTTCCCCAAAACCTTGGCGGTGAATAAATAATCTAGCGGCCCTGCAATGGCCATAAACAACAGGCTCAAAATCACGACCCAACCAAAGGGCAAAACGCCCATTCCTGTGTCTGAAAGCTCATCCATCAAGGGCGAGCCTGATGCCAATTGCAGCCTGGGTAAACCATGCTCACCCAGAATCTTCTTCCAAAATGCCAGCCAGATTTCCTTTTCTTGCGAGGCGTTGTCAGCCACAACCCCTTCCAATTCAAAGGCCGAGACCAACAACCAGCCCCGCCCTGCCCCGGTTTGAACCAGCACGGGCCGTGTAGGCTGCCCTGGAACCGGTTCTGCCGCCAAAGCATCCGCTTCCGCTTTGATTTGCCATCCCGGAAGCATCCGAGCAGCCAAAGGCGGCAGGTTGCCACCCACCCAACGCGACAAGCCGCTCACAGGCAATCGTCTTTCAACCAAGCCCGCAACAGGAGTTACAGGGATCGCGCTCTCTCCACCCACACCCAATTCACGCCCCAACTCTTCCAACCTGGGCCAAATATTGGGGGAGGTGCCAACCACCAATTTTCCACCACGGGCCAACCACAGGGCGAGGGCCTGCCTTCTTCCAGCGTTCTTAGGGGCCAACCATGTTTCCAACCAAGCCAAATCCGGCTGCATCACCACCAGATCCACACCGCCATAACCTAAGTGGCTCTCTGGAAAATCACCCGGATTTATTATGTTGACCAGCCCTGCTGCTGGTTCAACTTCTCCTTCTTCACCTTCCTTCTTGCGCAGATTCGGGTTTTCCAAATTGAAAAGTGCCCGGTTCAATTCTGGCAATCCCCGCCCGGCAACCAGCACCAGACTGCTGCCGGTTCCCAAAATGCGTACCTCGTCCTCAGCGGGCCTGGCAGAAGCCAGCCTTTTTCCAGTCGACACTTCCTCCAACCACACCCGAACAGGCTTGGTCCAAGTTCCAGCAAGGGGACTGAAACATTGAACCTTTTGCACCCCCGCTACCAGCGCTGGTAAAACCCGCTCACTCTTGGCGGGAACACCCCAAGGGTCAAAGCCTTCTGCAACCAAACGCAAAACACCACCCGCTACCGGTTGCTCGACGGTGATCTCCACCTCCACCGGATGCCACAACCCCTCCCGCAGCACTCGACCCCCATTTGGTAAGGCAAAACCATGGCGGGATAAACCCATTTTGACCGATACAGCGCTGTTAGGGGGCGAGGCTTCGCTGGAGGTTTGCGCTGGAAGCACCAACGCCGCCAAAATTAGGCAAACGGCGCTCATGGCTTCTCCTGCGGAGGGCAGTTACAAGGGTTTTGGCCACATCCCGGGCAACCAAGACCATATTTTTCGCGAAATGCTGTGCTCAGGTCGATGCCTCGAATATTCGCAAGCGTTGCCAACCAAGCCAGTACATCTGCAAATTCGGTGGCAACCTTGGCCGTATCGTCCCCACCGCGCAAACCGCTGGCTAGTTCGCCCACCTCCTCCATGAACCACAAAAAGGTCCCATCAATGCCGCGCTTGGCATCTTTAGAGCCAAAAAGCGATCGGATCCGGGCTTGTACCGCATCCAATGTGACGGCATGGGCTTCAGAAGGGCTGGATTGTGGGGCGGAATCGGGCATGCGAAGGGCGCCTAGAGCTTGTCTTTACCTCATTCAATCTAGTGGAATTCCAAAGGGCATGCCAGCAGAACGGCCAACCAACGCTTGCCTCCCGCCGTCCACCCGTTAGGTTGGGGCCATGGGACTCCAATTTCCCACCCTCCAAGCCATCAAAACCTTATTCCCACCGGATACCACCATGCGCCCAGCCGTGACCATCTGTTTGGTGCCCCAGGCAGCCAAAGGTCCCTTTGTTTTCCATACCGATCTGGCTGAGGGATGCGCCCGGGCCAAGGCCGCAGGTTTCACCGCCGTCGAGATTTTTGCCCCCTCGCCCGAGGCCTTGGCAGAATCCCTCCTGCGCCCCATTCTGCACCACCATGGCCTTTCATTAGCTGCCGTGGGGACCGGTGCCGGTTGGGTGGTTCACAAACTCAGTCTGGTCTCTGCAGACGCAGCCGTACGCGCCAAGGCCCTCGAATTCATCAAAGGAATTATCGCTGCAGGGGCCAAATTCAATGCCCCAGCCATTTTGGGAAGCATGCAGGGAGGCACAACTCTCGAAACCGACCGTGAACAAGCCATGGCTTGGCTGGGCGATGCGGTGGTAGAACTGGGGGCCTTTGCACAGTCTTTAGGCTCAACTTTTCTGCTTGAGCCCCTCAACCGCTACGAAACTGTCATGCTCCGAACGCTGGGAGATGCGGCAGAACTCATTCGCTCCCGCAATGCCACAGGCTGCAAAATTCTCGCAGATCTTTTCCACATGAATATCGAGGAACGATCCATTAAGGACGCCCTCCGCCACCACGGCCCATTGATTGGCCAT
>CAIWHS010000301.1 GCA_903912515.1 uncultured Planctomycetaceae bacterium | reverse complement strand
TTTTGTGGGTGTGGAGATAACGGCGGTTTCATTCCAAGCCACTCCTTCCCGTCACCATCCGGCTTTGGCTTTGGCCATGTTGCCAGCGCTGGCGGTTGCGGCGCTACTGTGTATCAAGGGTGTTTTTGGTCCATTTGCCCCGCAAAACGGCACCGAGGAGAGCCTTTTGACCCTGCAGACTTTGCGCTGCTTGTCGAACGGGTTTTTGCTGACATCGCTTATTTGGGCGTCTGCCTTGGCCATGATGATTGACAAAAGGTCCCGTATGGCGGCCCTTTTCCTGGGGGTGGCTGCGGTTATGGCCTTTTGCGGGGTGATACATTCTCCCCTTCCCGATGAGCAAGTCGGTCTTCCATGGCATATTTTGGCAAAGGTTCCAGAGGGTATGGCCAAGGCGGTAGCCTGCCAAACGCCTTGGCACTGGGCCGGAGCTTATTTGCTAAGCGCGGGATTTGTCCTGTTGGTCGGGGGCCGGGCGGAAAAAGAAAATCAACCGAAAAAAGAGGAAATGATCACCATATAAAAACAAACGGGTGCCCGGAATTTGAATCCGGAGCACCCAGTTTAGGCTTTATCTAGGGGTATAATGCTAATTTAAGTTAACGATGTGGCAGCCATTCATTCGGTAGGCTCATAGCCCGCATTTTTTAGCATACGGCGCAGGTCGACGATCATTTGGGTGTCTATATCTTTGTGCTTGGGGTGAGTGAAGAATTCGGTTTCGCTACCAATGCGCACTTTTAGTTTGCCATCGTGCTTTTCCTCACAGGAGCCGACTTCCCCGAAAAGCGAGACCACATCCTTCCACTGGATGTTGTGGCTGGTGGGATGGGTGAAGAGAGCTTTAATAGTTTCAGCGTGGTGACTGCCGAGCTGTTTTTGGGCACCGTTCATCATTTGACTCCTGCCGTGACGCAAATAGCATTTGTCACAAAAAATTGAAACGACTGCTAATTGGATAGTCAAATCCATTTTAGGGATGGCGATTTCAAATGGACAAGGGGTGCTGCGTTTTGGCCTGTGTTTTCAGGCATTTTTTGCCAAATGGCGTGGGATTAGGGGTAGGAATTGTTTCCCATTTGGAATTCTAGTCAGGTAGATTGGGGGCACAGTGCCTACTGTTGCCAAGGCTTTTGGAGGGGATATTTCGTTCCATGGGGTTACCGGGGTAGTATGCATGCTCGCAAAGCAGGGCCCGTGTTGGTGGGTTGGATACCGCTAGGCGGTTGGTTTACCTGCCTGCATTCGCTGCCACGCTGCACTCGCAAGGAAAACCCGCATGGCCCTATTGGAATCAAGCCTGTTTTTGGCAGGTGCTGAAGCGTTAAACACGCCAGGGCTGATTTTTTTCCTTGAGCGGATTGAGCAAAATTTGGCTGCTGTTCTTCGCATGGTTCATGGTCAGGCGGACCGGTTGCGGCCCCATGTGAAAACCCATAAAACACGCGAGATTTCAAGGCTTTGGATGGCATTGGGGGTGAAGAAGCACAAAGCCGCCACCTTGGTGGAAGCGGAGATGCTGGCCCAGGAAGGAGCCGAGGATGTTCTTGTTTCCTACCCCTTGGTGGGTCCTGCACCCGGAGCCTTGGCTGTTTTGGCCGGCGCCTATCCCGGCACCCGTTTCAGTGCCTTGGTGGATGGATGGGAAACCTTGAAAGGGCTGCAAGAAGCGGCCAATACCCAGCGTTGCCAATTGGGGGTGATGGTTGATCTGGATGTTGGGCAACATCGTACTGGGGTTGGGCAGATTCCCCTGCGGCACGAATTGATCCGGGCTTTGGCTGATGCAGGGCCGCTGGTTCCGGTTGGAATCCACGCTTATGACGGGCATTTGTTCATGGAAGACTTGGCTGACCGGCGCCGTTTGGCTTTGGGGGTGCTGGCGGAAGCAGTAGCTGCTCGTGAGTTAGCCAGAAAAGCAGGTTGGGTTGGCAAAATTCCACTGGTGGTGAGCGGGTCGCCGGCGTTTTCATTGCATTGCGAGAGCCTGGATAATGTGCCCGATTTAGAGTTGTCGCCTGGAACGCTGGTGCTGTTTGACATGGGTTACAGCCGGTATGAAGATTTGTCGGCGCAATTTACCCCTGCTGCGGCGATTTTGACCCGGGTAATCAGCCGGCCGCAACCGGATGTGGTGACCTTCGATTGCGGGACCAAATCGATAGCCAGCGACCCACCCATGGCCAAGCGGGCCTTGGTGGAGGGCTTGGAAGAAGCGGAGGTTATTGGGCACAACGAGGAGCATTTGGTGCTTAGGACTCCCCTAGCCAACCATTGGCCTGTTGGCCGAATGGCTTTGGCGTGGCCTTGGCACATTTGCCCCACCGTGGCTTGGCATGACCAAGCCTGGCTGTTCAATCAGGGCCAGTCTGCTGGGGTATGGCGAATCGCCGCGCGGGGCAGGCAAAAAGTAGCCCGTAGCGATGAACAGGAAGCAGGCTGGTCAGCGGGGCAATAAATCCTATAATTTTCGGTTGAAAGAGGGGTACGGCATGGATGTGGATGGCTCGGGCTTGGATGGAACCTGTTTGGAAGGAGCTAATCAGCGCCCAAAGCGGGTTTTGCTGAAGCTAAGCGGCGAGGTGCTCACCTTGCCCGGACAATCGGGCATCAACATTGAAGAAACCTTGAAAGCTGCTGCCCAAATCAAGTTGCTGGTCGAGTTGGGTGTGCAACCGGCTGTTGTTGTAGGGGGTGGGAATATCCTTCGGGGAGCCCAGTTTTCCAGCGGGACAACGGTCATCAAGAAAGCCACAGCCCATCACATGGGCATGCTTGCCACTGTCATGAATGGAATGGCCCTGCAAGAGGCTTTGGAAAGCCTGGGGTGCGAGACGCGCCTGCAAACCGCCATTCGGATGGAGAGCGTTGCCGAGCCTTTCATCCGCCGACGCGCGGTGCGCCACCTTGAAAAAGGCCGTATTGTGATTTTGGCGGCCGGAACGGGTAACCCATTTGTCACCACCGACACCGCCGCAGCTTTGCGGTCGTGCGAGTTGGGGGTGGACATTCTGCTCAAAGCAACCAAGGTCGATGGCGTTTATAGTGATGACCCGATGAAAAATCCCCATGCGGTTCTCTATGAAAAACTCAGCTACGATCAGGTATTGCGAGACAACCTGAAGGTGATGGACGCGAGCGCGGTGAGCATGTGTCGGGAAAGCAATGTGCCCATTCGCGTGTTCAGCTATCGTCGGGAAGGTAACATTCAAAAGGCGGCTCTTGGCCAGCCGATTGGTACCCTTATTTCTTCCCGGGCCTGACGGACCGGTTTTTTCTTTAGGTTTTAATATTTGAGTGGGAGTGGTGCAATGCAAAACGCCAAGGCGATTTTGAAGGACGCGGAAGACCGTATGGAAAAGGCGGTCGGTGTTTTCATCAACGAGTTGAAGGGGTTGCGCACCGGTCGGGCGACACCTGCACTGGTGGAGAACCTGCGGGTGGAAGCCTACGGCGGTGCCAGCGAAATGAAGCTGAGGGACATGGCCCAGATTTCGGTGCCTGAGCCCCAGCAACTGGTGATCAAGGCGTTCGACGCGGGAACCCTGAAGGATATTGAAAAGGCGATTCGCGCCTCAGACCTTGGTTTGGCCCCGGCCAACGACGGAAAGGTGATTCGCCTGAATGTTCCGCCCATGAGCGGTGACCAACGCAACAAGCTGGTTGCCAGGGTGAAGAAGTCGGCTGAGGAAACCAAGGTTTCTTGCCGCAATATTCGTCGCGATGGCAACAAGCATATCGATACCGCCCAGAAGGATGGCCATTTGACCGAAGACGAGCAAACCAAGTCGAAAGACGAAATGCAGGGCCTTTTGAAGAAGTTTGAAGACCGTGTGGGAGAGTTGGCCGAAAAGAAGTCAAAAGAGATTCAAGAGAATTGATCGGTGTGAAAATCCTGATCTTCTTCAAGCGTCGCGGGCGAACCGCGGCGCTTTTGCCTTGTAAATAATTGACTGCAGCCGGCCCGGAAGGGCCCCAAGCAAGCCGGAGCACTGTCCTGATGAAAAGCCTTCGTCAAATCCACGACTTCTTTCGTGATTTGCCCACCGACGGTGGGCTGACGACAGACCAGGTGAGGGAGAGTCGCTCGAAATTGGGCATGAACGCACTGACACCTCCAGTGCGCGAACCCCTTTGGCGCCGTTTTTTGGACAAATTTGATGAGCCCATCATTGGCATCCTTTTGGCGGCGGCCTTGCTTTCAACCGTGGTTGACTTGTTTAAGGGTGGCGTGTTGCTGGGCGTGAGTGGTTTGGCAGTGTTGGCCATTGTGGTGGGCCCGGGATTGGTTCGGCCTGCTTGGCGACGCTGGTTGCCATCCCTCATGATGCTGGCGGCGCTAGGGCTGTTTGTCCTATCGGCGGTTGGCGGCCATCCTTCATTTGAGGGATTGGCTGTGATGGTGGCGGTGATGCTGGCAACGGGTGTTGCCTTTGCCAGCGAATACCAGTCTGACAAAGAGTTCGAGTCGCTCAACAGCACGCGGGCTTCCATTCGCGTGAAGGTGAACCGGGATGGGCGGTTTCAGACCATCCATTTGGATGAGGTGGTAGCGGGGGATCTGGTCTATCTGGAGGCTGGAGATGAGGTTCCTGCCGATGGGCGGGTGGTGACAGCGGTTGAATTGTCTGTTGACCAATCCTTGTTGACAGGCGAATCGGAACCGGTAGGGAAGGCGCTGTGCCGGTCGGATGATTTGGGTGTTGGGACCGATCATGCTGGGTGCGCCTTTCGAGGCACGCAGGTGGTTCGTGGCACGGGCAGCCTGCGTGTGGTCGCAGTGGGTGATGGCACCATGGTGGGCCAAATAGCGCGCAGTTTGGCGCATGAAGAACCTGAAGGTGATGTTGCCGAGGAGACTCGACAAGGGCACGATCGCGTTCGCGACAAGCTTTCCATTTCCAGACGCGAAACACCGCTGCAGTTGAAGCTGAAAGGCCTTGCCGACTTGATCAGCATGGCTGGTTATATTGCGGCCTTGGCGATTTTTCTGGTGGTGATGGGGCGGGCTTGGTTGGATGGCGAACTTTCGGCTGGGGTGTTGCCATTTTTTGGCGCCTTGCTGTCGGCCTTGGTGTACGCGGTGATCATCGTGGTGGTTGCCGTACCGGAAGGTTTGCCTATGAGCGTGACGGTGTCGTTGGCTTTGGCCATGCGCAAGATGACCCGGGCTAACAGTCTGGTGCGGCAGATGGTGGCCTGCGAGACGATTGGCTCCGCCACGGTGATTTGCTCCGACAAGACCGGAACCCTCACGCGTAACCGGATGACCGTGGTGGGTGTGCTTGGCGAGGGAGTGGATCTGGAAATTGGTAAATCAGGCTGGAATGCGGTCCAGGTGCCGGCCCTGATGGGTGGTGGGCAATCGCCCGTTTCGCCGCTCGACTGGCTGGCGTTGACCTCTGCTATCGATTCAACCGCGCAACTGGAAGAAAAGGCCGGCAAGCAGGTGTTGGTGGGGTCGGGCACCGAGGGGGCGTTGCTCCATTGGTTGGCCAGCCAGGGGGCGGATTACCGGTCCATTCGCAAGGCGCACCCCCCTTTGGTTCAGTGGCATTTCACCAGTGAACGGAAGCGGATGACCACGATCATCCACAGGCCCGGAGCCAAGGCGGAGTTGGCGGTGCTGATGAAAGGCGCAGGCGAACTTGTGCTGGATCATTGCACGAGTCTAATGCTGGTGGATGGGTCGATTCAGCCAATGGATAGCACGAGTCGCGAAGGCTGGAGGTCGAGAATTGTGGACCAAGCAGCCGAGGCGATGCGGACCATTGCCTTTGCCTGCAATTTTATACCGGACAACGATCCGAAGAACCCCACGGATTTGGACACCCTTCACGGACGCAGGGATAGTCTGGAGAGCGGTCTGGTGTTCATCGGATTCATGGCTATTCAGGATCCGGTACGAGAGGATGTTCCGGAGGCTATTGCGCGGTGTGCGGAGGCTGGCATTGGTGTCAAGATGGTAACGGGCGACAATCCTGAGACCGCCCGCGCCATTGCACGGGAGATAGGCCTGATTCAGGGCGAAGATTCCCTATTGTGGACCAGTAAGGAGTTTAATTCGCTTTCGGATGACCAGGCCAAAAGGATGTTGCCTCGCCTTGTCGTACTGGCCCGTGCCCAGCCCCTCGACAAATTGCGTTTGGTGCGTCTTTTGCAGTCGCAGGGTGAGGTGGTGGCTGTCACGGGTGATGGGACCAACGATGCTCCCGCCCTGAAGCGGGCTGATGTCGGTCTTGCCATGGGTGTGGCGGGCACGGAAGTGGCGAAGGAAGCCAGCAAGATCGTCCTTTTGGATGACGCATTTTCAACCATTGTGAAGGCTGTGCATTGGGGCAGGGCGCTTTACGAAAATATCCAGCGCTTTATCCAGTTTCAGTTGACCATTAACCTGAGCGCGTTGGTGATTGCATTTCTTGGGCCACTTTATGGAATTCGACCACCGTTTACGGTGCTCCAGTTGTTGTGGATCAATGTGATTATGGACACATTTGCGGCGATCGCGCTTTGCAGCGAACAGCCTGGCGATGGATTGATGCAGAAAAAGCCCAAGCGGCGGGATGAGAGTATTGTCACCTCGGGGATGGCGGTTTCAATTCTGTCGACTGCATTGTTTTATGTTGTTACTTTGACTTGCCTGTTGCTGCTGATGCGCGGGGACCCTGCCCAGCCCGGCTGGTTTGCGGGAGATGGCCCTTGGATGGGTGAGGCGGCAGGGAAGGTTTTTCCCGTTGAGGCCAAGGAGCTTGTGCAGGCTGGTGAAGCCTGGGTCTTAGGCGAAGGAGGTGAGCCGGTGAAAACCCGTTTCACTTTGCGTCAGGCCACCCTGTTTTTTACAGCCTATGTGCTATTTCAGGTGTGGAACCTGTTCAACTGTCGGTCGCTTGATCCTTCCAGTAGTGGGCTGCGCGGAGTTGGTGCCAACCCGTGGTTTTTAGGGATTGTGGTGGCAATCGTTCTGGGGCAAGTGTTGATAGTGAATCTTGGTGGAACAATCTTCAACACCACGCCGCTGGGTTGGGAATGGTTGTGGATTGGGTGCGCCACTGCAAGCGTTTTGCCATTTGGTGAAATGGTGCGCAGAATACGGTTGATCTGGGGTACCCGCTTGCGTTCTTGATGTTGGCTTTGGAGGTGAAAGAAATGGCTGAAGCGAGCGAGGTGCTCAAGAAATTGGGTGTGGGCAAAATCACCCATCACCTTTTACTGTGTACAGGGCCCAAGTGCTGCGACGAATCGGTTGGCCAAAAGGCTTGGGAGGCGGTAAAGGCCGAAATCGCCAGTAGCGGCTTGGGGCAGGGGGAGGAGATCTGTTTTCGGACCAAGGTGGGTTGCCTTAGGCTATGCCAGCAGGGGCCTGTCGCCTTGGTCTACCCAGAAGGAGTTTGGTACGGCGAAATTACCGCTGACCGTGTACCGCATTTGATTCAGCAGCATCTGGTGAGTGGTGTTGCTGTGAAAGAATGGCAACTAGCTGAAAACAGATTGTCTGGACATTCACGAGGAGAGGGCTAAAGCCTTTTTAGCTAGAACTTTAGGCGCGGGGTGTTGCCATGAATTTTATTTTGCTACTTATGCCCGTGGTGATAATCCTTGTTTTTTTGGGTGGTTGGTTACTGTTTAGAAGGTCTGGAGAAAACAAGGCGAAAGCCGAGGCGTTACAGGGTTTTATGGATTTGCCCTCGGGCGTCTGGCAGAGTTGCTTGACAGATCAGCAAGGTCCGCAATTTTTGTACGTCCCTGAAAAAAGGCAGGGAAAGCACACTACACCCTCGAAACTATCGGTAGCAGTCAAGGCAGGTGTTCTTTGCGACTTAGTTATTCGACAGATTAATTGGAAAGACAGGTTGGGCTTGCGCTTGGGGCTGGCGCGAACTGTGGTTACCGGTGAAATCGTTTTCGATGAGAAGGTCTATGTCGAGGCCACCAATGAGGCATTTGCCTTGGATCTGCTGGCAAAGCCTCAGGTGCGGCAGGCCATCCTTGATTTGCTTGCGTTGGGATTTGGCAGCCTGGTTTGGTCAGTCGGACAAAAAACGATTCAGTCTGACTGGGTTGGCTTTCAACCTGATGGCGAAACCGATGTGCAGATTGTGGCTGATTCGGCGAGTACCCTGGAAATTTTGGCTTTTGCTGGGGCTGGGCTTGAGGCCGGAGGGCCACCGGATTGGTCGGCCCGCCGCACCTTGGGATTGGCATGGTGCAATTTGTGGATGGCAGCCTTGTCTGTTTGCATTGTTGTCGGTTTTTATATGGTTAGCCAACTTTACCAGCCCTTAGCTGGAAGTTGGCTGGATGGAGCGGCATGGATTTGTGTTGCCCTTCTGGTATTTTTGCTACCTGCCTGGTTTTTTTTCAGGTTCTCACCCAAGGGGCACTCAACGCTTGCAATTTGGTTTGGTGTGATTGTGGTGTTACTGGCGATTGCGGAATACCCGGTTTTTTTCACCCTGAACGGTTGGCTCGATAGCCAGGCATCTGTCCAGGCGCAGTTGCCAGTCAAGAATGTGTATTGGCATAAAAACAGAAGCATCACCAATTACTACGCTGTTTTGGATGCCCCAATTGGTGGACGCTTGGTGGGGTCTGTCGAGATTGACCATGCCATTTTCAACCAAATCGAAAACAAGCAGTTAAATACGGCAGAGATAGAATATGGCCGGGGCTGGCTTGGTTTTCCTTGGAAAAAATCACTGGGTTTTTCGCTGCGCGGGCCAAAAGGCATGGACGGCTTATAGCCACTATTGCCAAGAATTTTTATCTGTGCCTGTTTTGGCCATTCATGGTGAGGCGGCGAGTGCTTCTTGCAGGATGGCCCTGCCTGACCGCGTCAAACGGTAGCAAGCCTGTTGGCTTAATTCGTGCGGCAATTCGGGGTTACCCGCCCCCGGTTCCAGCCAGCAGGCCCCTAAGGCAAGCGTGTGTAGGCGTGTTTCTTCCTTGGGGGTGACTGTTTCCAGTTTTCGTTTGGGTAGCCAGGCGGGCTTCCCACCCACGGTGTAAAAAGCCAAAAGTTCCAAAACCATAGGGTTGGCTTGGATGAAGCGTTGGTCGTCTTCAAAATCAAGCAGATCCACCACTACCCTCCCAAATGCCTTGCACTAGGAGGGAAATCGGCACAAATCAGACTGAAGTATCGGGCCAGGCTGGTTCGGGAAGTGAATTCGAAAACAATCCTGTTGGAAGGTGACGGACCTGCCGGTTACGCGGTTGGAGTGTGTGGGCTCGGTCCATTTATATGGTCGACAAATCGGTGGATATTCAGGAACGGCTAAAGACCCAGCGGGTCAACTCGACAAAGCTTGGGGCCTTGCCAGTCGTCAGGTATCCAATGCGGAAAATCCGGCCGGCCACCCAAATGGCCACAACCGTGGCTAGGATTACCAAAGCTGCACCCAGAAGGGGTTCCCACAACGGCAAATTGGGTGCAGCAACAAGCCTGCACAGCATGATGGTTGGGGTTGCCAGCGGAATGAACGACAAAGTGCGCGCCAAGGCCCCGGTTGGGTCTTCCATCACTGGTAGTAAGAACATCAGGGGAAGGGAAAGAGACAGTGTGACAGGCATCAGCAAGCTTTGGGCCTGCTTCATGTCCGAGCAAGCACTACCAACAGCAATAAACAGGGAGCCGTAAAACAATAGGGCCAAAGCCTGAAACAGTAAAAACCAGAGGGGCAGGTCCCAGCGCAAATCACCCGCCAAGTTCCAATGTCTGGCAGCCAACAAACCGCCACCCATGTAGACGATACTCAGGACCAACCCTGTGGCTGTCATTCCCAGAAGTTTGCCCGACAGAACCTGAAAAGAGCTGGCGCTGCCTAGAAGCACTTCGCCAATCCGGTTCATTTTTTCCTCAATCACACCCTGAAGTTGAGGGGAGGCGCCAATGAGCACGATCATGAAAAGGGTGATCGAGGCGAACATGGGTACCAAAGGACGCAGGCCAGACTGAACCTCTTTGCCATCTTGCACCTTGCCCGAATCGTCAAGGGTTGGCAGGTCCCGCTGGACCAAACCTTTGCCCACGGTTTTGCCGGCAGCCTCCACAAGTGAGGCTATTTCTTCGGGCGAATAGCGTCTTTCTTTGCGCATGAGGAGCAGCGGATTTGGGGCGGCTGAGCGCTGAAGCTGAACAATTGTCATCAGCTTTACCCCAACTCCTAGTAAAATGTCGCGGTCGAGGGCTTTGTCGGTGTAATAGGATACGGCTGATTCCTCAGGGATTGTGGGCTTGGCATCTAGGGCTGCTGGCCCGATATCAAAGAAGGCCGCAAGCTCGCCCGAGGCCACCCTGCGGCCAAGCTCATACCGCATTTTAAGAGCTTCAGAGTTGTCGTTGGGAGGGGCAATCATTTCGAAGGTTAAAAGCCCGAGCTGGCCGGTGAGGATTTCTGCACTACCACCGGCGGCATTTTCAGATTTGGCCAGTTCATTCAATCGACCTGATTCTTTTTCCCGCAGCAGTTCAAGGGTTTGGACAGCATCGACACCTTTGCCGGGCGTTCGGTCGATGATGGCAATGGCCCGCTTTTTTTGGCTTTTCCACCCCTGGGCCACGCGTGATGCGTTTGAACTGATCAGGATCAGTACTGGCATCAGCACTAGACTGACCAAGAATGCTTTGTTCAATACAGCTGCCCGGAATTCGCGGGAGGCAATAACGAGAATTTTGTCCATAGTTTTTCAGGCTGCCGCCTCCTCCATTCGGCTCGCGCCAACCAGATCCAGAAAAATTTCTCGGAGGCTAGATTCACCCAGATCGAATCGGGTGACCGGTCCCTGTTCTTGCAGGGCCCGCAAAAGTTCCTGCGAATCACCATCGGGGGAGAGGGTGATGGATGTCTCGGCCCCCAAATCCACCGATCGCTCCACGCCGGGCAGGCAGGAGGTGTCGATGGCCCCGCCAGCCAGCCTTGCCCGGACTATCAACCGTCCGTGGCGCTGCCGCACCTCGGCCCAAGTTCCGTCGAGTACCTTATGCCCTTCGTGGATCAGCACCAAGCCATCGCACATACGCTCGGCCACATCCATGTCATGCGTGGAAAGGATGATGGTTGAACCGCCGGCTTTCAAATCGCGAATCGCATCGCTGATCTGCGCGGCATGGACCGGATCGAGGCCGCTAAAGGGCTCGTCGAGGATGACCAACTCCGGATTATGGACTACTGCGCTGATGAATTGAACCCGCTGGGCCATCCCTTTGGATAGTGCTTCCACCTTCAACTTTCCGGCATCAGCCAGATCGAGGCGAGCAAGCCAATCCCGCACTTTGGAATCTGGGGAGCGCACCCCTTTGAGCCGGGCAAAAAAGCAGAGGATTTCATGCACCTTCATCGACCGG
>CAIWHS010000300.1 GCA_903912515.1 uncultured Planctomycetaceae bacterium | reverse complement strand
TTCGAGTTTGTCAAAAGCCACATGGTTATGTGGCCGGTCTGCTTTCAATGCCTTGTGCTTGATGTTTCCAGGTCGGGATTTTATTCGTGGCTCAGGCGTGTGGTGTCGCCTCGCCGGGAGCGGCGAAAGTTTCTGCACCAGAAGATACTGTCCGTTTTTCTGAAGCATAGGAAACGAGCAGGCCGCAGGCAGATCCATCGGAATTTGACCGGCGACGGGGTGTCGGTTGGCCTGAACACTGTGGGCCGGATCATGCGGGAACATGCGATCAGGCCTTGGCATTGCAAGCCTTTCAGGCGGCCGCGCCGGGACAAAGACCGGCAGAATGTGAAGCCGAATAACCTAGTTGGCCAAGTACAAATAGCCCGAAACAACGGTGGTAAAGAAAACGGGCCGTCAAAGTTTTCGGATTCGGAAATCCTTAACTGACTGTCCACGGAAATGGGACCAATCTCAACACACCTGAAGCAGTCAGATCCGTCGGAGACGATGCGCCCGGGTCGGCAGGCTGCAGCGGCAGGAAGGGGTGCGTTAGACCTAACGCTTGGGCTCCAGTATCGATGCGTGTCCGCTGACGCACTCCCAAGATCCATCCCTGAGAACCCAGACATTGGTGAAGCGCGACCGGCGTTCATAAGGCTTTCTCTCCTTGTCGGTTCCGGATTCGTGGTATTCGCCGATATCCACCGCCACTGTGCCGTTGCCGTACACCCGCACATCGAGGGATGTCACCTCGGAGACGGTCACTTTTTCCTTGCTGGCCTTCAGGGCGGCAATCTCCTGCGCCTTGGTAAAGCGCTGGCCGGAGGGGCCGACCGACACAAAATCGGGAGCCCAGATCCGCTCCAGGATGGCGGCATCCTTGTTGATGATCGCTGTGGACCATTGCTTGGACAGTTCCTTGACTACCGCCTCGGGCGGGGCGGAGGAGTTGCCCGTCTGGGCGTAGGCGAGGCCACCAAAAGCCGAATGGACCAACAGTAAGGCCAATATGCCGGTCAAGGTGCGCACCATGAAAAATCGCCTTTCTTCGTGGAAAAACGGGTGGGAAACAGGCTGCGGGCAAACCCGCCAGGGCGACTAACCCTCGGGGCCAAGCCCGGAATTTTAGGACAAACACATCCTCTTTTTAATTCTGAACAACTTCCACCGCAACCTCCGCCGGCAACCGCAGATACATGTAGATTCCACCCAGGGCCGGTTCCCGGAAATGCGGTTCAGCTACCGTGGCACCATCGAATCGGCTCCGCAGCAGCCGGCCCTCGGGCAAGGCCGCATATGGTGCGTGGCCTCGCTGTGGGTTCTTCAATCAATCCAACACGAATGCCGATTGGGCGAACTCCCGCACCCGGGTTGCTTCCCGGCTGCTAGTGGCCCCGTTCCCTATTGCCGGGCAGGGGTGTCGACGGATTGGCCGCCCCGGTCAAAGGCCATAACAGTGGGACGGGTTCACCACCCCACCGCGCACCTTCATTTGCGTGTAAACCCGTACAGTACTGAGACTCCCCGGCAGCAACCTGGTCCTTTGCAAAGGATGCTTGATACGGTTACCATCCATTCTAGGGCTCCTGCCCTGTAAGGAACATTCCATGGCCGACTTTTCCCAGAACAACTCGCCGCTGCAGATCACGCTGCCGTTGCCGCCCGACACACTCTTGGCCACCCGGCTGACGGGCTGGGAGGAGCTGGGCAAGGGCTACTGCTTCACCGTCGAGGCACTAGCTAAAAAGGGCACCCTCATCCCGTTCGGCCTGCTTTTGGGCCAGCCCGGCACCGTTAAGGCGGCGGTGGCTGGCGGCACCGATCGGTTCTTTTCCGGCATCATCTGGTCCCTCCAGAAGGATCGCGCGGACGATGACTTCGACTATTACACCGTGGTGCTGCGCCCGGCCTTGGACCGGCTGGGCCATACCAAGCGGACCCGACTGTTCCAGGACCTGTCCGCCCTGGACATCATCAACAAGTTGCTGGGCCCGGTGGGCGGCTCGCAGAACCTGATCACCCGCCTGTTGCCGCCGCGGGCCTACTGCGCGCAGTACCGCGAGACCGACCTGGAGTTCTTTCTGCGGCTCTGCTCAGAAGAAGGCATTACCTTCTACTGGCTGCACCTGCCGCTGGTCTCCACGCTGGTACTGACCGACAACACCACGCTCACCGTGCCGGCCATGACCATCCCGTTCGATCCACTGGGTGGAGGCACCAAGAATGATGGTGCGCGTTTCACGGCCTGGGGTTTCAGTCAGGAGTTAAGTCCCACTCAGGTGGAGATCCGCGACAGCCACTTCCAGTTGGCCGGCATGGCGCTTTCGGGCAAGGCGGGAGCCCCTTCGATGCTGTTCGGCGGGGGGCAGCCGCTGCGTTTTCCCGATGCGCCCGGCCCGTGGGAGGAGGACAACCACTCGCAGGCCCGCTTCATTGACGGGGTGGCGTCATCCGGCCTGCCCTCGCTCATCCCCCCAATCGCAGGCGTGCTCGACGAGATGCAACGCTCGGCCGCCGGGCGTCTGGTGGCCGGCGCAGTGGGCAGTTGTGTGCAGTCGCAGGGTTCTGGCTATTGCCCTCTGGTAGCCCCCGGATTGGGCTTCATCCTGACCGAATGCGGCGACCAAAACGGGCCGTATGTGGCCACGCGGGTGGAGCACCGAGTAGAAATGAAGGGCCGGTATTACGCGGGCGAGGCCAGTGACCTGGTACTGGAAACGCGTGTGGAAGCCTCACCGCAAATGGTGGCGCAGGCACCCTGGCCCCCCATAGCCAAGCCGAATGTGGGCGGTGCGCACACCGCCGAGGTGGTGGGCGGGCTGCCGGGCCAGGAGGTGCATCTGGACCAGTACGGCCGGGTGCGTGTGCAATTTCCTTGGGACCGGGACAATGGTCAGGCCGGTACCTGGGTGCGCGTGGCGCAGGTCTGGGCCGGCAACGGCTGGGGCGCCATGTTCTGGCCCCGCGTGGGGCACGAGGTGGTGGTGATCTTCGAGGGGGGCGACCCCGACCGGCCTCTGATTATGGGCAGCGTGTACAATTCGAAGAATATGCCCCCCTACGCGCTGCCGCTGGGAGCCTACACGGCGGGTTTCAAGAGCTGCAGCCAGATGGGCAACCCGATGTTGAACTACAACCACATTTTGCTGCAGGATGACATGGCCAGGGAACATATCTGGATTCATGCCGAGAACAAGTTGCTGACGGAGCAGGAAAACGACCAAACCGTCAAACACCCCCGCACGGTGATCACCTTCCACGGAACTTGAGCCGGCATTTTTTTAATGAAAAAACTGACCTGGAGCAACCATGGCCTTCACTCCCGATCCGGAAACAACTTGGGCAGCAGGCTTTGCCGGCGCATTGACCAATCCCGGAATCAAACTTGATCTGTCCAGCCTCATTGGCAAGTTTGACTACAACGCCGCGGTCTTCGCATACGAAAGCACCATCGGGGTGCAACGGTATGTCGAAATCAATCCGACCGCCCTTTTTGGCATGCTCGGGCTGACCAGCAAACTGTTGGCTGGAATCGCCTCATTCGCCGGAAACTATCAACTTCAGTTATCCGACTACACAAGCGTTACTCTTGGCAAAACCCTTGAATTGGCCAGATCCAGCGTCAACTACAGCTCCAATCGTGACTACAAGGGAGGAAAAGCGGCGATCTATGCCTTGATGGCAATAATCGCCATTAATGACCTGGCAGTCGTATACGGCATTGGCTACGGGCTCAAGGAAAACGAATCACTGGCAAAAATTTTGGTAGGAGTTTCTCAAGGACTTCATTCGATTTCGATGGTCATCCTGCATATTTTGGAGGCCTATGGCGTCGAGGCGGCAAGCTTGCTCACTGTGCTTACCGGCCAAGTGACCCAAATCACCTCCCGGCTGACCAATCTTGTCGGAAACAACAGCAATATCCCAGATGTCCTCAATCCATTACTCACGGATTTGCGGATAACCGCGCTGAAAACCATCGCGCAAAAAGCCTTTGATAACGCCGATACTGCAATCACCACCCAAGTGGCTGCGGTGGCAGCCCTTGGTGCGGCCAACCCGGGCCCCGGCTGCTGGGTGGCGCGTGCTGTTTACGGGCCGGATAATCCACGCTGGATCCTGTTCCGTCAGTGGCTTTTCGGCAATGGACCTGTCCCGGAAGTCCGCACCCACCTCCAAAAGATTTACATGCGATATGGAAAAAGTTTCGCCAGGGTAGTTGACAAATCACCCTGTTTGCGAAGCGTGCTCCGGCTGCTCATGGATCTGGCTTTGTATACCCATCAGAAAAAAGCAGTAGGAGTCGGTCATGCCAAGTAAGGTTCAACATGTTGATGGGGTCATCAGCCTGGAAGGAAAAGAAGGCGTGGTATTGGCCTCCGATAAAGGGGGGTTGAGCTTTGTTGCCCCTGGGAAAGACTCTTATCTAGTCTTGGATACTAAGAATCTTGCCATTTTAAAGGCCGGTAAAAACTCCGTTGCCCTTTACGAGGACGACATCACTGGTGGAATGATTGATATTCAGGCGGACACAAAAGGCGCCATCAATCTTGCTGTGCAGGATGGATCCACACAAAACACCGCCCTCACCATCACGGATGGCAAAGCACATTTGGGCGTATTCAAGGTAGCAACATTTGACAGGCTGCATGTAGAAAGCGGAAAATCTGTCATTGAGAGTGCTACTGGTGTGGTAAATGGCGTTGCCACAGAACTTGGCATGGTGGAAGTCACGCCCACCAAGGTCACCATCAAGTCCATGGAATCCACCATGGAAGTGGATGTGGACGGTTTCATGTGGCAAAATGCCGCCAAAACTTTCAAAATGGTGTTGCAGACTGACAAATTTTCGGTTGCAGACATTACCGGAATGAACAAGTTTGAGATCGACCTAAAAGCACAGACCGTCTCTATGAAGGGTATGAAGCTGGAACTGGATTCTACAATTCAAACTTTTATCACAAACCTTGAAAACAAAATTACATTAGACGTTGCTCAAGCTAAAATGGAAGCGATTGCGGAAATCAAACTCCAGGCGGACGCGATAAAGTCCGACCAGGCCACTCTTGAACGAACCACCATACAAGGCATATTAGACCGGCTTACCGGATTGGAGAATTCAAAGCCAGGCTGCTGGGTCGCCCGGGCGGTCTTTGGCGAAACGGACATCCGCTGGCG
>CAIWHS010000299.1 GCA_903912515.1 uncultured Planctomycetaceae bacterium | reverse complement strand
TGCGCCGCCGCCGGCGAGGAGGGCGAGGCTGCCGAGTGTGAGGGTGCCGGGTTCGGGGACGGGCACGGCGCCGGCGAGGATGCTTGCACCGGGGGTGTTTTCGTAGGCGCCGGCTACAAAAGTAAAAGTTTTTGTGCCGCCATTCCAAGTGGCCTGCAGCCAGCCGTATTTGTTGACGCTTGAATCATAAAATCCCAGATAATTGTTGGGTGATGAAAAGTTTTGTGAGAGAGCTCCTGCATCATAAAAAAGCGAGCGGTGAAAATTCGAGGACAAAATTTTGGAAGTTGTTGAGAATCCAATCGTTGCATCCTTAACAAATCTGCGGGGAGTGGCGTTATTTGTTGCGCTGGTAACAAAAAAGCTCATGCTGGATGATGTGCTATCTGCTCCGATGCCTTTGTAATTGGTATTGTTCCACACCCACCAGTTGCCAGAAGTGCCTCCTAGAACATTGTTGACCGTTTTGCGTCCGTAAGAAATGCCGGCGTTACTCCCTGTGATGTTTTGGTTGTTGGAGCCGAGGCTGCTCAGGTTGAGGGCAATCACTTCGGCATTGGTTTTTCCGGTGGCGACCAGCGACAGGGAGCCAATCTTTGCCAGGGTGGAAAGGTTGCTCTTGGTTTTTTTACGCAAATTGTTCATTTTTGATCTCTAATAAATTTAATTGAGGGAGCTATCTGGTTGGCAGGTTGATTCTGTTGGGGTTACGGGTTCAGGGGGTTTTGCCTGGCGCTGTTTGCGGTAGCGGCGGACGGCTGCGCCGCCGCCGGCGAGGAGGGCGAGGCTGCCGAGCGTGAGGGTGCCGGGTTCGGGGACAGCAACAGCGCCGGCTTGAATGGCAACGTTGGCGGTGGATTCGTAGGCGCCGGAGTTGATCTGGAAGTTGGTGCCATCCCAGGTGGTTTGGAGCCAGCCGTAGTTGTAATTACCAAGAGTGCCGAACTGGAAGCCGACATAGTCGGAGGTGGTGAAGTTGGCGGCGGTTACGCTGCCGGATTTAAAGGCGGTGAAATATTGACTCGTGTTGAAAGAAGTAGTGCCGTCGATGGTTGCGCCGGCACTAAATTTTTTGATGGATGCATTGGCAATTGCTGTAACACCTAAAGCCAACCCGGATTTTCCAGCAAGGCCCGTGATGGAGGAGAAGCCGGATTGATTAAATAAGTACAATTGTCCAGCGCCTGTTATGGGAAAGTTGTTTTTAATTTGAAAATTTTCGGCAGCCACATTTCCATTCACCTGGTTGATGTTGAAACCGCCTGAACCCGAACCCACATTTATCATAACGATTTCGGCGCGGGAATCTGTGGCGCAAAGTTTGCCCAGCACGCAGGAGGCGGTGGCATAGCGAATGATTTTGGTTGGCAGGGATGGGGGTGGCGTCTTGCGGGTGGAGGTGTGCATTTCTGGCCCCGGTAGCAAAACTTGGCTGGTAGAGGACACCAGAAGTTTAACAAAGATCGCTTTATGGAGCCATTAGGATTTTGTCAGGAATTGGTTTTTGGAGCTGTTTTCTAACAAAAATTGGATTTTTTGGGTCTGTAGCTCAATCGTATTCGAGTGTGCAGCCTTCGTCGGGTCTTTTAAGGGCTTCGCGGAGGCGCATGCCTAGGGCGGTGCAGCGTTGGCGGTCGTCGGTGCGGCCGACGGCGAGGTTTAGGGCGCGGCGGCTGCCGACGAGGCAGACAAGTTTTTTGCCGCGGGTGAGGCCGGTGTAGAGCAGGTTGCGCTCGAGCATGAGGAAGTGCTGGGTGTGCAGCGGTATGACGACGGCGGGGTACTCGGAGCCCTGGGACTTGTGGATGCTGGTGGCGTAGGCGAGTTGTAGCTCATCGACTTCGCCGAAATCGTAATCGACCAATTTTCCATCGAATCGGGCGCGGAGGAGGCGCTCCTCGACATTGATTTCCTCAATGCGCCCGAGATCGCCATTGAAGACATGTTTTTTGTAATCGTTGGCGGTTTGGAGGACGCGGTCGCCGGCGCGGAAGGATTGGCCGAAGCGTTCGAGGCTGGGCTGTCCTTTGTCTGGGTTGAGGGCGGCCTGTAGCCTGGAGTTGAGGTTGGTGACGCCCAGTTCGGTGCGGTTCATGGGCGAGAGAACTTGGATGTCGGTTAGTGGGTTGAAACCGAAGCGTTTGGGGATGCGGTCGGAGACGAGCGCGACGATGCGATCGACGATGGCGGGTGCCTCATCGGTTTGGACGAAGAAGAAATCTGGGGCGGGTGGATCGAGGGTGGGCATGTTGCCCTGGAGGATCTCGTGAGCTGCCCTGACGATGCCGCTTTCGGCGGCCTGGCGAAAGACCCGGGTGAGGCGCACGACCGGCAAGACGCGGCTGTTGATGAGGTCTGCCAGAACGCGGCCTGGGCCGACGGAGGGGAGCTGATCGACATCGCCTACCAGCACCAGTGAGGCGTTGTCTGGCAAGGCGCGGATGAAATTCCAGGCGAGCTGGAGGTCGAGCATGCTGGCCTCATCGGCCAAGAAGAGGTCTCCCTCGAGCGGGTTGGATGGGTCACGGCGGAAGCCGCCGAGGTGGGGATCGAACTCGAGCAGCCTGTGGAGTGTGCGTGCTTCGCGGCCGGTGGTTTCTTGCAGGCGCTTGGCTGCGCGACCGGTGGGTGCGCAGAGTTCGACTTTTTTACCGGCGCGGGTGAAGAGCTCGACGATGCCGCGGACTAGTGTGGTTTTTCCCACACCGGGGCCGCCGGTGATGATCAATGCCTTGCCCCTGGTGCATTGGGAGAGGGCATCGCGCTGTTCGGGTGCGAGTTCGATGCCCATTTGTTTTTCGACACTGGCGATTGTTTCTGGTGTGGCGGGGGAGATTGCCGGTTTGCCTTGGAGGAAGTCGGCCAGTTTTTGCGCCAGGTTGCTTTCGGCGAGGTAGAGGGATTTGAGATAGAGCCAGGGGGGTGTGAACTTGGTTTCGCGGACGATGGTGCCGGCGAGTCGTTCGGCTTCGAGGGCATCGCGGGCGCGGAGGGTGGGAATGGCGGTGAGTTCGACGACACGGTCGAGGACAGCATCTTCTGGCTGGCCGACATGGCCGTCGTTGCCGAATTCACGCAGGGCGTGGAGGAGTGCGGCGCGGGCGCGTTCTGGCGCATCGGGCGCCATGCCCAGGCGCTTGGCCAGTTCGTCTGCGGTGCTGAAGCCGACGCCCCAAATATCTGTTGCGAGGCGGTATGGGTTGGCGCGAATAAGAGAGATAGCCTGATCGCCATAGGTGCGGTGTATACGGAGGGCACGCGCGCCGCCCATGCCGTGCGCTTGGAGGAAGATCATGAGGTCGCGGACGCCTTTTTGCTCGACCCAGCTTTGTCGAATGAGTGAGAGGCGTTTGTCGCCTATGCCTTTGACCTCGCGGAGGAAGGCGGGTGAGCGGTCGATGACTTCGAGAGTGCGTTCGCCGAATGCCGCGACGATGCGTTTGGCGTATTCGGGGCCGATGCCTTTGACCATGCCGCTTGCGAGGAATCGTTCGATACCTTCGCGGCTGTGTGGGGGGAGGCAGCGGAGGGATTTGGCCTTAAATTGAAGGCCGCGGTGGTCGGTGATCCAGTTGCCATCCGCTTGGACGATTTCGCCGGCATTGACGGTGGCTGAGGTGCCGATGATGGTGGCTAGTTCTGGGCGGCCCTGGACGGCAACCTTGAGAACACAGAAGCCGTTATCGGGGTTGTGGAAGGTGATTCGCTCGATGCTGCCTGTGAGGGTTTCGTCGAACATCGGGCCGGAGTTCCAGCAGGCGGGGGCTGCGCGGGCACCATGCGGCGCTTTGCCCTTATGACCACTATACCCGAATGGAGTGGCAACACCCATTGGGACAGGGGGCAGGGCTGGGCGGTTTATTCGAAGCGTACTGAGAGGATTTTGAAGCTGAGGGGGCGATTGTCGGTGCTGATGCCGGCTTGGGCGGGGGATATTGCACCTGTGGGGTTTCGGAGATTGACGATATGGCGGCCTGGGTTGAGGGGGACCTCGATGCGGAGTGGTTTGGCGTTGGTGGGGCTGGTTTTGGGCATGATGACTTGCAGGGGGCCATCGGGTGTTTCGAGGTCGAGGTGGCGGGGGATGGGGAGTGGCTCGAATCGGTCACCCAATTCGATGATGAGTTTGCCGGTTTTTGGCGGTTCGATCCAAAGTTTCATGCCATCGCCCATCCAGGCGAAGCGACGAGTACCGGGTGGATCTTCGCCCCATGGGGCAGTGACGGCCTTTGGGCTGAGCTGGCGTTCTTGCATGTTGATGCCGGCGACCCTTGCAAAGGTGGGATTTTGAAGGATGCGGAATTTGTCGGTGCTGAAGAGTTCGGTGCCGCCTGATTCGATTATGGAATAGCGGTAGAGGATGTGGATGGGGGGTGGCCAGGGCAGCTCGGATACTTTTTTTGTAATTTTGTCGTTGTATCCGCCCTTAGATCCGGCATCGTCCCAAACAAAGGCTCGGTCGCTGAGGAAGCGGGGGACCCAGACGGACTGGTAATAGGAGGCGATGAAGGAGGGCATGGTTTGGTCTTCCATGACCCATGGTTCGGGCAGGGGATTTGGTGACTGTTTATTTTTTTGGTTGAAGGCAGCCAGTTGGAGGTGGTCGAGGCTGAGTGTTTTGGACTGGCTGTTTTCGACCAGGGCGACGGTATGGCTAATCAGGGAATAGAGGAACCAGAGGGCGAGAATGAGGAGTGGGATGCAGCCGGCGAGTTTCCAGCGGTGTTTAGGGTTTCTGTGGGGTGAGGGGACCATGTAGAGGGCGCCGAGAATGGCGACGACGGCGAGAATGGTGGCGTGGTATTGCGATATTTTTTGCCAGCCATATCCGTAATTACTTTGTTTGACGAGGATGGCGGCGAGATCGAAGGCGACGGCCCAGCCCCAGGCGAGGGCGCGGTCGCGGGCGACATAGAGGCCGACGAACCAGCAGAGGCTGATGACCAGTGTGAGAAGTAGCATGAGAGCCCAGCCGGGTTTTTCGGCGAGGCGTGTGGCCATGGTGGTGAATGCAGGGAGGTAGGCGGAGCGATCGAGCCCGGCGAAGAGGTTGGGCGGGAGTGCGGCCTGATTTGCTGGATTGGCGGCGGAGCGGCTTTCGGCGATAGCCACCTGCACGGTGCTGGCGGTGCGGATGAGAGTTGGCGGGAAGAGGAAGAGGCCGAGGGTTGCGACGATGACGGGAGCCCACCACTGCCTTGTGCGAACGAGATGGGGGAGGCGGAGGAAATCGGACAAGAAAACCAGTGCTCCGGCCATGCCTGTGAAGGGGATTAGTTCGGGGTAGGTGCCAGCGAGGGCGAGCGCCCCCATGGGGAGGAGGAGCAGGCGGGTGGGGGTGAACCCGGATTGTTGGGTTTGCCTGAGGACCAACCAGAGAAGTGTGGCGATGACCATGCCAAAGGCGTTGCCCAGGTTGCCGTTGGTGATGAAGAAGAAACCCATGGGGTGGAGTATGAGGAGTAGGTCGCCCACGAGGGATTCCCACTTTTTGAGCCCTTCGGGTGGTGCAAAAGCGCGGAGCAATAGTCCGCAAGCCACCGACCAGAAGACGGCGAACGAGGCGAAGAAGCCGCTGTAGACCCAGACGGGATCTTGTCCCAGGAGGGTGGCGACCACGGAGCCGAGGGATTGTGAGGCGACTCGGCCGCTGGTGGGGCCATAGCCCATGATTGTGATGGACAAACGGCTAAACGGATGTTCTGGATCCCATAGGAGTGGTTGGAGGTAGCCTTGTTGCTTGAGTGTGACGAGATCGGTGGTGAATTGCTGGTTATCGTTGCATGGGGTGCCATCGTACTGGGCGGGCAGGCCCTCGCGGAAGACGGGCCAAGCGAGCAAGGCGATGACCAGCGCTTGCGCGGCGAGGCGGGGCAGCCACCAGGCTTTGTCAACGGTGAGGAGTGGGGTGAACCAGTGATGACCGTTGCGTATGAGGCGGCGTATTGCGGCTAGCAGAATGAGCAGAGCCAGTGGCCATGCGAACCATTTAGCCCCCATCCAAGCGTTGAGGGGCAGGAGGGCGGCGAAGAGTATTGAGAGTCCGCCCAGGAGAGCCCAGCCCAGACGGGCGACCGGGCCACCCTGGAGACGGATGTTGAATGCAATGCCCACGAGGAGAGGCAGCGCCAGCGAGAGCAGAAACGCAAGAAGGAAGATGATCATGTGGTGGGGTGCCCCAAGGCGGGGGCGTATACGGCGAGTGCGGTGGCGAGTGCCTGTTTGAGGGCCATTTGCCAGTTGTTTTCGGGCCGACGCATCTCGATGGAGATCCAGCCTTTGTGGCCTGATTGGGCGAGCCAATGGGCGATGGCGTTGTGTTCTGGGCGATTGGTGAGCGGGTCTAGATTGGGTTCGCTTGCGTGGTGGTGGGCCAGCATGTGGAGGGATTGGGGGGGGACTTGGTTGGTCATGATCATGCCGCCGGCGTCGCCATGGAGTGCGATTGCTGGGCTGGCGACTTGGGTGACGAACTGGGCGGCGTCGTCAAGGGTGGTGAGCCAGTCGCAGCCGTAGTCTGTTGGGTTTGCCTCGATGCCGAAGACTACGCCTAGCTTGTGGGCGCGATTGCCGAGTTCTTGGAAGAAGGGGATGGCGATTTGGGCGGCTTGTTGTTGTGTGAGGGTATCTTTGAGGCGGTTTTTTGGTGAACCGAAAACCAGGACGGTGGCCCCGAGGCCGGCTGCCAATTGGGCCATGGTGTGGAGGTGTTGGAGCAGGCTTTCGCGCTGGGCGGGTGAGCCGAACAATTTGAGTTGGGGTCGATTGAATAGCAGTGCCTGCATGGCGACAACGGGCAGGCCTGCGGCCTGAAAACTGGCGCGGGCAGCGTGGATTTCTTGGGTTGAGGCAGTGGCTGGATCGGCAAAGAGCAAGGAGGGAGCGACCTCAACGCCTGTGGCGCCGCCATCAAGAAGGATGCGGATTGCCTCGTCGCGGGCTTCGTCACCGGCCGGCCATGCGATGTTGGAGACAGCCAAGCCTTTGGCTGCTGTTGGATTAACTGGTGGAGTTATGGAGTGGGCCATGCTCACTTTTTACCTAATTGCGGAGCGGGATTGTAGCCGCCAAGGCAGACCTTGGCGAGGGTTTGCAGGATGCCGAAGTTTGCCCTGAAGCCATGGATTTTTGTGGGTGTTTTTCCGGTTGGCGGGTAGGA
>CAIWHS010000298.1 GCA_903912515.1 uncultured Planctomycetaceae bacterium | reverse complement strand
GCCCACGGTACGCCGCCAAAAGGTGTAAAGGCTGCGGCGGTGCAGGTCTGCGCCCGACGAGGCGGGGTAGGTGAAGTCGCGCTCTTTGGTGATGGCCAGGGCATCCCAAATGCCATTGGGCTGATAAGGATAGACCGGCTTGCCGCCCAGACGCTTGTCCAACAGGCCGCTGGTGGCCAAAGCCACATCACGCAACACCATGGCCGGCAGCCTTACCCGTGGGAAACGAGCCAGTAGACGGTTTTCAGGATCGAGTGCCAACTGCCCGGCGGTCACTTTGCTGGAGCGCTTGTAGGCGGCGCTGGTCACCAGCAGGCGGTTCATCGCCTTCATGTTCCAGCCCTTGTCGCGGAATTCAACTGCCAGCCAGTCGAGCAGGACCGGGTTGGAGGGCAGTTCCCCTTGCACGCCAAAGTCTTCCACCGTTTTCACCAGGCCGGTGCCAAACAGGTTTTGCCACAGGCGGTTCACAGCCACACGGGCAGTAAGCGGGTTTTCAGGTGCGAACAACCAGCGGGCGAAGCCGAGGCGGTTCTTGGGTGCGTCTTTGGGCAACGGTGGCAGGAAGGCAGGGGTGTCGAATGTGACTTTGGTGGTGGGTTTCAAATATTCGCCGCGGCTCAAGATGAAGGTCTCCCGCGGCTTGTCGTCAGCCATCACCATCACCTTGGGCAGCTCATCATTGCGGAAGCTGTTGAGCCGGTCGCGGGCGGTTTTCAGTTTTAGGGTTAGCTCTGCCGCAACCTTTTGCTCAAAATGATCGCGGATTGCCTTTTCACGGTCGGCCCGTTTTTTTTCCTCGTCTTTTTGTTTGTCTTTGGCAATTTTGTCTAGCGGCGTGTCACTCGCGCGCGCAAGGATGCGGTCGCGGGTTACCTTGTCGGGGAATTGTTCGTCGGAGGCGGTTTTCTTTTCCCACTCGCCTTTTTGCTTTTCCAGTTGCGAGGCAAGGTCGTTTGCCTCTTTTTCCAACCGGGCGACAGTTTCCTTCTGGCCTGCAAGCGGGTACTCCAAAAACGGTGGCGAAACCCGCGTCTTGGAAGATTGGAATCCCGCCAGACCCGTCTCAGACAGTTGGTTGAAGCCAGCCATCAGGCTGTAATAGTCGCGCATGGTGAGGGGGTCGTATTTGTGGTCGTGGCATTGAACGCAGGCCATGGTCAGGCCCAGCCAATTGGTACTCGTCACATCCATGCGGTCGAAGTAAATGACAAAGCGTTGCTCATCGGGAATAGCACCACCCTCGCCATTGACCAGATGGTTGCGGTTGAAGGCGCTGGCCACTTTTTGCGCGGGTGTGGCGTTTGGCAGCAAATCGCCTGCCAATTGTTCAGTCGAGAAACGGTCGAAGGGCATGTTCTCATTCAGCGCCTGCACCACCCAGTCGCGCCAGACCCACTGGAAGGTGTCGCCGTCTTGCTGGAAGCCATTGCTGTCGGCATAGCGGGCCGCGTCGAGCCAGGGCAGGGCCTGGCGCTCGCCATAATGCGGGCTGGCCATGAGCCGGTCCACCAACTTGTCATAAGCCTTGGGATCGGTATCAGCGACAAAGGCATCCACCTCGGCTGGGGTGGGTGGCAAACCTGTCAGGTCTAGGGCCAGCCGGCGGATAAGGGTTCGCCTATTGGCTTCGGCATTAATCTGAATGCCACTCTTCAACTGGGCCTCCGCCAAAAGGCGATCAACCGGGTGGTCTATTCCTGGCATCGTTGGTAGGGTAGCTTTTTGGGGTGGTTGAAAAGCCCAGTGATCCTCAAATTTGGCCCCTTCGGAAATCCAGCGTTCCAGCAGTTTTTTCTGGCTAGGGGTCAGTTTGCGGTTGGACTTGGCGGGAGGCATCAGCTTGGCTGGATCGGTCGAATGAATACGGTCGATCAAGCCGCTCTCGTCAGGTTTGCCTGGGGTGATCGATCCGGAATCTTTCTGGCCCTGCAAGGTATCGAGCCGCAGATCAGCCTTGCGCTGGCCGCCATCTTGCCCATGGCAATAAAAGCAGTTTTCCGACAGGATGGGGCGAATGTCACGGGTGTAGGAAATTGGGGTGTCAGCAGTGCCCAGAAGGGCGCATGCGATCACCCAGGCGGGCAGCATGGGCATGGGGAGGGCTCCAAAGTAGCGGGAGCTTTATCTTACCCCAAACGGGCGCATTGCAAAACACGGGAAATGTGGCTGGAAAACCAGTAAAAATAGCAACTGAAGGGCGTTGCCTCTGGTTTTACAGGTATAAACCCAAACCCTAAACCCCTGGCAACAAGATTTCGAAAAGGGCGCCACCCTGAGGCCCTGGCGTGTAGGTGATAGTGCCGCCGTGTGCTTTGACAATGCTGTGGCAAATTGCCAGACCCAGTCCATTGCGGATGCCACCATGGCCATGCAAGCCCACCCCCGCCCGGTTGTGCTGGTGGAAAAAACGGCTGAAAAGGGCCGGCACATCTTCCGGGTTCACCCCTTTGCCTTGATCCAGCACACGCAGGCCCACACTCCCATTCGCGTTACTCCAACTGCGCACGGTAACCGCCGAACCTTCCGGGGTGTGGCGAATGGCGTTTGTCAGCAGGTTCACCAAAAGTTGATGCAACAGATCGGGGTTACCATGCAGGTCGAGATTGGCTGAATCGACCACCATATCCACACCCTTGGCCACTGCCAGGTTCCTTACCGCCAAAATCGCCTCATCCACCACAGGCTCGAGGGCGATCAATTTTTTCGATACCCCGGTAGCGGCGTCGGCCTGGGACAGTTCCAGCAAACTCTCCCGCAACTGGTTCATTCTCTGGGCGGTTTGGTGGCATTGCCGCAAGATCAGTCGCAAATCATCGGCAGTGCCCTTTTCCTCCCAACCAAGTTGGGTTTGCAACAGCATGGTGTTGAGTGGATTTCCCAGTTCGTGGGAAATGTCGGCGGTGAATGCCGCCTGGGCCTGAGCCTGGTGCTGCAGTTGATCCAGCATGATGTTGAGCGATGCCCCCATCGACTTCAGCTCGTCCACCTTGGTCTCGGTGTTCAATCGGAGGTTCAGGTTGCCATTGGCGATTTCCCTGGCGCTATCGCTAATGTTGGCCACCGGTCGCAGGGCTAATCTTGCCAGATAAAAAGTCGCGGCCATGAAAATAAGAACGCCAAGGACCAAAGAAAAAAAATAAGAAAAGAAAATGCCGTGCAAAATGCTCGTTACCCGCCCCAATCCGCTGCCGGTGACTAGAATTTGCCCGTTGGGACCAAGGCGGGTCTGCACTCGATAATCATCAGTCAATGCGGCCGGGCCTTCACTGGTGAAAGCGGCAGGCAGATTCCAGGCCATAGTCCACCGGCCGGGTGCTTCATTGCTTTGGCCCTCAGGTTGCCAGATGCCGGCAAATTGTCGGTCATCGAGCGAGCTATCCAGCTTCAGCATTTTGGCAACCAGGAAATAGACCTCCAACAGTGGCCCTGGTTCCTGCTCCAGCAAAGGTTGCATCAACCGCTTGGTTTGCGACTCTGTAAAATTTAGGCTTGTAAGGTTGGTTAAAAGAATCATTCGTGTGCGCAATGTGGAATCAATTTGCTCGTAAAGGACGCCTTTCAAAATCTTGAACTGCATATAGCGGTACGAGATGCCCACTAGCAATGAAGCCATGGTTAGCAACAGTATGAGCCTGCCGCAAATAGAACCTGTACCAAGCCAGCGTAGCCAATTTCTATCCATGGAGGCTGAACCCCAGTCCGCGGTGGGTGACAATGCGGTCCGAACCAAGCTTTCGCCGCAAGCGCAGGATGTAAACATCCAGCATGTTTGATTTGGTTTGCAATTGCGGGTCCCGATTAAAAATTTCCTGGTCCAGTTGCGGCCTGGAAACCAGACGGCCCGGGTGCCGGGCCAAATAATGCAGCAGGTCGAATTCCACCGAGGAAAATTCCAATTTTATGCCACTTAATTTGGCTATCCGGTTGTTTGGGTCCAATTCCAGATCGCCGATCTGAATCACCGTCTCAATGGATGGCTCATTGGACCTGACTACCAGATTTGTCAGCCGTAGGCGCAGTTCCTTCAGGTCAACCGGCTTGATCAGAAAATCATCCGCTCCAGCCTCAAGGACCTCCAGCCTGGTATCGAGGAGGTGGGTCTGCGAGACAAAGAGAACTGGAACCCGCGATTTCAAACGCAATTCTTTGACAATTTCCAGTCCGGTGGCACCCGGTAGGGCAAGGTCGAGAACCACCGCATCGAATGGGCGTTGCAGTGCTAGGCCCAAACCCGTGGTTCCGTCCTCAGCCTCCTCTACAATGAAACCATGGTCGCGCAGGGATTGGGCCATCACTTGCCTGGCCAGAGATTCATCCTCAATGAGCAAAACGGAAATTTTCTTGGCTAAAAAGGAATTCGGCATGGCAATAACCAGCGGGAAGTTTGCAAACTCCTTAACCATATTACCAAAATGGGCCCCGCCCCGATCTGGTAACTGCACTCCTTGCAGAAATTGGCAAGTATGAATGAATATGAATGAAAGTGAAGCCGAACAATGATCCAGTTGAATAAATTTTAATGGAAATCGCCGGCCCGGGCTCGAATTCAACCTGAAAAAACTGTCGCTAAAATCCCATCCAAAAAAGTCGATCTACCGCGGTCAAAAAGCATTTCCTGACAAGTGGAGGCGAATGTACCTACTGTTTAGGTTCGACACCAGCCTTTAAAAGAGCGCGCAAAAAGTTGATACACCAAATCCCAAGCCGATAATTAACCCAACCAGATAGCCTGTGGAGGTATCTGGTTGAGTGTGGTTGGTTGTTGCGAAAAAACTGCAATCAAGCTTCAGGTGTTCAAGCCCATTGCTGGCCGAATTTCCCGGTGTGAAGAATTTCAGAGAGCGGTTTTCGCGTTCTCGGGGTGGTTTCTTGCAGCCGGACCTGGTCAGGAAGAGTGGCTGGGTCTGCCGCATAACCAATCGACATGGCAGTGAAGGGTTGGACTCCATCGGGAATATTAAAAGCCACACGCGCCCTGTCGGGGACAATTCCTGCCATCTGGTGGACCTGAAGCCCACGGGAGGTTGCCTCTAGGCAAATGTTGCCTGCTGCCAAACCAAGATCATGCGCGGCTACCGGGTTGGGGGTGCCCTTTCGGCTGAAAGTGTTGCGAATACAGGCCAATACCAGAACCGGGGCGTTTTTGGCCCATGCTTGGTTGGATTCCACCAGGCAAGCCAGCAACTTCTCGTGTTCAGCAGGTTGGTCCTTGGTGGCTATTAAAAATACCCAAGGCTGTTCGTTGTAGGAAGAAGGAGCCCACCTTGCGGCCTCGAACAGCGACAGCAAGTCTTCTTGGGCCACCATTTTGTTGGAATAGGCGTAGGGGCTCCACCGTTGGGTGATGAGGGAATGAACCGGGTGGTCTGGCTTACCATATTTTGGATGCGACATCATCAACTCCTGGATTCAGCATTTTGTTCAGCTCTTCATAAATGCTTGGTCAATCCTTGAAAAGCTGGGGTGCGAAATCGATGAGGTACTCGCGCCATTTGTCCCAGGTGTGACCCCCGTCTGTCTCGTGGTTCACCACCTCAAAGCCGTGCGACTTCAGCATCTTCACGGTACCGCGCGAGGTTTCAATGAGGAAATCCTTCTCCCCGCAGCCGAACCAAACCAGCTTCAGCCCCTTCTTCAGTTCCGCGTTGTCCAAGGTGGCCTTGCGGCTTTCCTCCCACTGGCGGTTGGGCTGCGCGCCGCCTCCCGGGCCGCCACCCACAATACCAAACACCCCCGAGCTGAAAACGCCTACATAGCCAAAGTCGTTCAGGTTGGAAAACACCACATTCAGCGTCTGCGCCCCGCCCATCGACAGCCCGGCGATCGCCCGGCTGCCCCGGTCGGTCTTCACGCGGTAGTTCTTTTCGACCAGCGGCCTCAAATCCTTGCTGAAATCGTCGCCAAACTCCTCCATCTGCTTGTCAAACGGCTTGCCGCCACCGCCCCAAGTGAAAGTGCCAGTGTGGCCTGCAGGCATCACCACAACCATGGGCTTGGCTTTGCCTGCGGCAATCAGGTTGTCGAGGATCACTCCCGCGCGGCCAACGGTGCTCCAGGAGTTGTCACTATCAGACGCACCATGCAGCAGGTAGAAAACCGGGTAGGATTCCGCGCCCTTCTCATACCCCGGCGGCGTGTACACATGGGCCCGGCGAGCCTTGCCCAGGGTCTTCGAGGCGTAGTTTATCTGGGCCACCGCGCCGTGCGGCACATCCTTCCATTCCGACAGATCGCCAGGCACAGTCATCAGGCTCCAGGTGTTCTGGTTCGACTCGCTGGTGGCCGGATTCTTCGGGTCCACCACCGGCACCCCGTCGATGTTGAAGGTGTAGCGGTAGGCCCCCGGCGGCACGGGACTCACCGTCACCTCCCACACACCACGATCATCTTTCTTCAGATCTGCCCCCGGGTTGTTGCCGGGGATGTCGCCAGCCGAAAGTTTCACACTGGTGGCTTTCGGAGCCAGCACCTTGAAGGTGACCTTCCGCTCGGCACCCAACTGAACGGATTCAAATTCCGGCGGCCGCTGACGGGCTGGCAGTTGGGCGTACAACGGGCCGGCAACCAACAATGCCCCGATAACCAGTCCCAGAATATTTCGCATCTTGCCCGGCCCCCTAAAATGACTGCAAATGCACAAATGGAATTATCGCACACGTCACCCGGAAAAGTAACCATGCCGTCGTTTATGTTAATCTGATTTCATGGTGGCATGGCCAGCCCTGTCAAACCCATTCCCATGGCCTTTTGATTCATTCATTCCTAAGGTTGTAACGGCTCGCCAGTATTGTGAAAAACCAGGCTGGAACTCGATGGAAATAGACCAATTGCGTCACTTCTTGAAAGTGGCAGAAATGGCTAATTTCACCAAGGCAGCCCAGGTGGTGGGCCTTTCCCAACCTGCCCTCAGCCGCTCCATTGCCCGGCTGGAGGAGGAACTGGGCCAGCCAATTCTCGACCGTCAAACTCGTCAGGTGGTACTCACCGAGGCCGGAGAGCTTTTGGCGGAACGCGCTAAGCAAATCATTGCCCTAGCCGATGATACCCGCGCCCAGATCACCGATGATGGCCAAACCGGCCGGATCCGCCTCGCCTCCATCCCCACCATTGCGCCATATTTTCTGCCGGGCCTGCTGCGTGAATTCAGTAATGCCCATTCAAAAGCCACGGTACTGGTTCGGGAAGACACCACCGCCAATCTGCTACACATGTTGGCTGAGGGCGAGATCGATATCGCCATTCTTGCCCGCCCCATCGACATGAAATACCTGCAGGTCACCGACCTGTTTGAGGAGGAACTGTTGCTCGTCTTGCCCGCCGGGCACTCTCTAGCGCAGAAGAAAACCGTTCGGGTAGAGGATATCGATAAGGAGCCCTTTGTCTTGTTGGGGGAGGCGCATTGCCTCACCGACAATATCGTTTCGTTTTGTCGCCAAAAATCGTTCTTCCCAGTCACCATCGAACGCACTAGCCAAATCGTCACGATCCAAGAATTGGTCGCCTTGGGCCACGGGATCAGCATGGTGCCCGCCATGGCGCGTGCACTCGACAACTGTCCGCGCCGAATCTACAAGTCTCTGGCTGGCCCCAAACCCACCCGCAAAATAGTTGTAGTCACCAACCCCTACCGCTTCCAAAGCAAATTGAGCCAAGCTTTTTGCAAAACCCTACTGGCTCACTCGTGCACTTTGCACCCCGCCGGCTGAGTTTTTGCCAGAAACGCTGATGCCGCAGACGGCACATCCATCCCCATGGCAGGCCGCAGCCCGGAGCCGGCTGAGACTGTCTCTATCTCATGGCCCACCACACAGGCTGGCCAACTAACCACCCGCACTCCCGAGCTGAACAGCAGGTGAGGCGCGCATTCGGGCAAATTCAAGTTAAACGGACGCAGCAGATCTGCTGCATCTACCTCTGCCCTACCCGGCTGAAGGGGCCAGGGCTCATGGTGCACATCCACCCGCAAGATCTTGCCGTCGCGTCCCCGTGTGAACAGGCAATAGCGTTCAGTTAAAAAATGCTCCAGGCTGCCGGGCTTGGCACGAAACACCGCACCTGCGGGCCCATAGGTAGACCTGAAACGCAGAGGCGGCTTCGCACGCCCGCACAGCGCAGTCATCTCAAACGGGTAGGCCGCATCCGACTCGCTATGCGACTGGTGCCCCACCCTTGACCAATGATAAGGCAGGCCATACCGAAAACGGGCAGCCAGCACGGCTAGCAGGTTGGGAGCATCCAGGCTGAGGAACCACACGCCAGATCGGCCGCCATAGCGCACATACAGCCGCACATTCAATTCGGCAAACGCCGACATCCAGGGCAAATCTGGCAAACCCCGAAACATCACCCCCGTCATGCGGAACGGTACCACCCCCACCCATGAGGCGCCGCCAAATTCTTCAATCTCAACCCCGTCAGGCACCAGGGGCTTCAGCAGGGCCGAATCCATGGGCCAGTGGGCAAACAGCAAATCCAGCCATTGTTGGCGTAGGTTCCAACGGCCATCCGGCACAGGCCAAGGGCGATGTTCCACCTGCTGCAGGGAGGGGTGCATATTGAACGCCTGCAAAGGATTTGGTGCTTTTAAACTTGCCGCAATGACATCATCTTAGTCTATGCACGCCTTCATGCCTCACTCCACAGCCAACCCGTCGAGCCAAAGCCGCAGCGCCGGCGCACCCCATGAATCAAAGCAGAGTGAGATGCCTGTCACCATTGCTGGCACCTCCCCCTCCACCTGCCAACGCTCGTCGCCAGCAAGCGGAATTTCAAAAAGCCGCCAACCCTCACGCGCCTCGCTGTTGTCCATCTCCCGCATCAAGTCTCGGCCTTTTTTGGGTTCGATATGGCATTGCTTGCCACCTTCGCCATGCAAAACCACAAACGGTCCGCCTTGCCACCCTGTCACATCCTCGTTGATCGCCTTCAGCCAGAAACTGATCTTGCTTTTGCCCGCCATGTCCCAGCGGGCGTCTCGTTCCTTGGGATAGCTCAACGCTGCCCTGAATCCCGCATAGGGCTTGATCTCAACCCCCAAAGCGGTTTTGCCCACCAGGTGTTCCGCACTGTCAAAGAAACGGGCTATTGAGGTTTGCTGGCCACTTTTTTTGCGGTCTTGAAAATCTTCAATTCCCCATGCCATAGGTGTTCCTTCGGTGCCCAGTTCAGCCCCATCGCGCACCACATAGATATCGCGCCAAGCCAGACTGGTCTGCATGCCGTTGTCCACATTCAGCCCTATCCGTTGCATGCCAGGCTTGGCAAATGCCGCACGCAGTTCCTTGGCTTCTTTTGGTTTGCCATCACCCTTGTCCCAGGTGAGCCGCAAAGGCCGGCTTGCCGGATCTGTGCTTGCCTCGGCGGTCCATTTCGCCTCCTGACCCACGCGAACTGAGCTCGGGCCGGTCAATTTGGCCACCGGCGGTTGCGCATGCATGGCCAACGGTTCCTGGCTTTCCACCCAATGATTCACATCCCCATCCAGCAAAACATCCCCCACAGTGTTTCCTTGGTGGCGATTACCTTTCGCCACAATCCAGTCGGCGTGTTTGGCATAAATTCCCCAGCGGTTTTTTTGCAGGGTGTTACCTTCTATCACCCAATGATAGGCTCGCCATTTCTTGCCCTGGCTCGACAGATCGCCAATCAGCGCGATGCCTGCGCCGTTATTTCCCTCGCAACGATTGCCGCGCAACAAGGTGTGGGTGGAGGAACCGAACATGAACACAATCCCCGCATGGCCATTGTCGGGCAAATGCGGCGAATTGTGCTGGCCTGAGGGTAACCCGTTGAAAGAAGCCTCGTTGTCGATCAGCCGCGACTGGTCTGAACCACCCATCCAGAAACCATAGCTTGAATGGTTCGCCTTGTTGCGCACAAAGGTGTTGCGTGGTGCCCAGCATTCCACCGCATTGTTGTTGGCGTGGGAGCAGTCGTTCCCCTCAAAGTAATTATCCGTGCTGCACCAGCCGTTCAGCACGCGGATAAAAATGCCATCGCCGCCATGGCTGCAGTCGTTGTCCAAAAATCGGTTGTCGTTCGATCCGCTCTCAATCAGCACGCTGGTCGAATCCCGCGCATGCACCTCGTTTGGTTTGATGCGAATACCATAACTGAGGTTGTTGCCCTTCACGGTGTTCCGTCGTGCGGTCCACAGCTTCAGGCAGGTGTTCGAGGTGCGGGAAAAGTCGTTCCCTTCCAATTTGTTGTCATCCGAATCGAGCAACACGCACCCGTCCCACACCCGGTTTGCCTTGTTCTTGCGCAGCGTCGATCCGCTCACCCGGTCGAAAACAATCCCCCCCCGGCGGCCGCTTTCTCCCCAGCCAAATTCCGGGTCGTGGAAATTGTCGGAAAAGTCGCACCCCTCCACGCAGATACCCTTGCAGTTGCGCGCTACCAAACCTGTCTCAAAGCCCTTGGCCCGCAAATTCTTCACGGTCACGCCTTCCACGCCTTCCAGCGTGACGCCATTCCCTTTGAATCCCTTCGGGTTGCCTTCGGGTGCCCCCACCAGGCTAGCGCCGTTTCCATCCAGCGTGATGCCCGATTTTCGGATGACAATTGCCCCGTAGGTTTTGGCCGGGTCGAGCGTGGTGTCCGCGCTAATCTCCAGCACCTGCTGGGCGGGTAGCCAGCCGACTAGCAGGCACCACAGGGCCACAGAAGCAAAGTGCCTATTGGGTGCCAGTTGCATGGTGAAGCTCCAACCGAGGTTCCGAACAGCAATTATTCCCTTAAACATAGCCTTTTGCGTGGCAAATAGCAGGCTATCGCCTACTATAAGATCAATACTGAGGGATTAGTCATGGTGTTTGCGCTGCTGGCAATGGCGGGGAACTTGGTGATGCAAGCCGATCCGGTCCGCCCTATGTTTGATTTCACACAGCCTAAAGCGCCATCCCTTTGGCAGGCAGTCAACGATGGGGTGATGGGTGGCGTCTCCCGTGGGGTGTTTGGCATCACCCCTGCGGGCATTCTCGAGTTCACCGGAACTTTGTCTCTCGAAAACAACGGCGGCTTTGCCTCGGTGCGGTCGAGGCCTGCCAATTTGGGTCTGAAGCCTGATGACTCACTGATAATCAAACTCAAGGGCGATGGTCGTGACTACTCGCTCAACCTGTACACCAACCGCCCGCTAATGGCCTTCTCATACCGTGCCAACTTCTCCACCAAGAAGGGTGAATGGCTTGAGATTCGCGCCCCTTTGGCCAATTTTGTCGCCACTTCGTTCGGGCGCGAAGTCACTAGCGCCGGGCCGGTCAACCCTAGAGAAGTGGTGGGTATTGGTTTCATGCTTGCCGACAAAAAAGCGGGGCCATTCAAGCTGGAAATTGAATCGATAAGCGCTCAAGTCAAAAAATAGGTTGCTTCCTGGCAGGCCCAATGCATGCCCCATTAGCCCATGAGGTATAAGAGCCTTATAGGCTTCGCTAGGGAAAAATTGCATGATCATGACCCTATTGTTCATTGCCATTTTGATGGCAACCACCGGATTTTTTGTGATTTGGTACCGTATGTTCCGCCCCAAGGGCTAGCATTCCTTTTTGGC
>CAIWHS010000297.1 GCA_903912515.1 uncultured Planctomycetaceae bacterium | reverse complement strand
GCGTTTTACAAAGCCTGCAAAAGGCTCGACGCCGTCTTCGTCCCCGGCGGCGACCCCGGCGAGAACCATAGCAAAGATTTGGTACCCTTCCTCGAGAAAATGGCCGCCACGCTGGCGAAACATCATCCTAAGGCCAGGGTATGGTTGTCCCTGCAAGGGTTCAAGAAGGCCGATGTGGACCATTTTTACGCCTATCTCGATAGCCAAAAGCCCCAATGGCTGGGTGGTTTAGTGATGGGGCCTTCCAGTCCGCCTCTGGAGGAAACCCACACCCGTCTAAAGGGCCGCTACCCCATTCGCTGGTACCCGGACATCACCCACACTGTCCGTTGCCAATACCCGGTGCCATGGCTCGACCCGGCGTTTGGCGTCACCCTCGGCCGAGAGCCGGTCTGTCCGCGCCCGCGCGATATGGCCGCCATCTACCGTTTGGGCAAGGGTTACACCAGCGGTTTCCTCACCTACTCCGATGGCGTGCACGATGACTTCAATAAGGCGCTTTGGTCACAACTGGGCTGGCGGCCTCAACTCGACATCCGTGCCTTTGCCCAAGACTACGCCCGCTTCTTCTTTCGCAACGATTTGGCTGAGGTTGGTGGGGACGCCCTGTTGGCCTTGGAAAACAACTGGCGGGGCAGCCTGGCTGAAAACAGCTCGGTCGATGGCACGCTAAAATTGTGGCAATCCATCGAGCAAAGCTACGGGCCCCTAGGGAACAACTGGCGCTTGCAGATGCACCTGATGCGAGCCTATTACGACGCTTACACCCGCCACAGATTGATCCACGAGACCAAGCTCAACCAGCAGGCGCTTGCCAGGCTGCGCAATGCGCAGAAACTAGGGGCTAGCGAGGCCATCCGCCAAGCAAAAGCCGAGCTAGCCAAGGCCGATGCCCACACGAGCAAAGCCAAATTGCGTCAAGCGATTGTCCGCCACTGCGATGAACTGTTTCAATCGGTTGGACTGCAAACCAGCATCTCCAAGCATCAGGCCAGTGGCTCGGAGCGTGGCTGCGTGCTCGACTTCCTCGACTACCCGCTTAACGACCGCTGGTGGCTGGAACACCGCATGGAGGAAATCGCCAAGCTTCCAGGGTCTGAACAGGCAAACGCGTTGGTGGAGTTGGGCCGCTTTGACGAGGTGGGCCCTGCCGGCCACTATGACAGCCTGGGCCATGTCGGCAAAACATCCCGCCAACCCAAGCTGCTTGATTCCGGCGAACAGATTCGCTGGGGTGATCGTTTTCCTGCTCCCACCCAGCGCTGGATGGGTGAGGGTCGCAGGCCAATTCGCTTTGGCATGCACACCTACCAAGATGACCTGCCGGAGGGGCTCACCTACACCAACCTCGACAAGCGGGGCGGCTACAGAGTGCGGCTGTTCGCCCAGGGCGACTCCCCTCTTCTGGTGGATGGCAGAGCCGCAATCCGCATCCGTGTCGGCCCAAAATACGACCAGGTCACAGAGCAGGAATTTGAGGTGCCCGACGACGCGGTTCAGGACGGCAAAATCACCCTCACTTGGGGCAAACTCGATCAGACCCACCTCAACTGGCGCGACCGCCACTATGTGACCGAATTATGGGTGAGGAGGGGGAAGGCGCGGTGAAAGGGCCAAGGTAGAGCTGACAGCAAACAGGAGCGAATGCTTTTTCCCTTACCCCTTGGCGGCCTTGGTTATTGCCGCTTCAAGCTTGTTTACCATTTCCATGAGGAACTTTCGCAGGCATGGGGTGCTACAAAAAAGCAGTTCAAATTGTCCGCCTTGTAGGTGCTGAATCACTTCCACACAAGCATTGCCAGAACAGTCTACCGCCGCTGTGTGATAGTGAATTTTAAAAAAAGCATCCATATGCTTGTCATCCACCAGCAGGCAGTCCGCCACCGCCCCGCCTGCCAGGTAAACGATCCCATCCTTACGGAATGACTCACCGCACAACGAACATTTCTTTCCACTTTTAGGGTAGAAGTGCTTATCCCGCCCCTTAAGTAGTGGGTATTTCATTCCAACCCCGGCACCTTCAACCCGAACGGATTCTCGCCCGTGTACGCCGCGGCAAGGATCTGTGCCGGGTGACCAACCCAGCGACCCGGATGGCCGTCCCGAAGGTGCCGGTCAATTTGCAGCGTGCAGCCAACATTCCCGGTGAGCACGACCTGTGCGCCAGTCTCGGCGATGTTGCCCGCCTTGCGTTTGCCAAGGGTGGCCGACATTTCCGGTTGGGTGATGTTGTAGCTGCCCGCAGCGCCGCAGCAGTGGTCCGACTCGTTGAGCGAGGCCAGCTCGAGCTTATCCACCATCGCCAGCAATTGCCGTGGCTGGCTGCGGATTTTTTGCGCGTGGGCAAGTCCGCAAGCATCGTGATAAACAGCTTTCAAAGGCACTGGGTGCTTGGGTTTGATTGGCCCCAAAGTGACAAGGAATTCGCTGATGTCCTTCACCTTGCCGGCGAACTGTTTTCCTTCAGCAGAATGGGGGTCTTTCTCCAAAATTTTGCCATAAGCCTTCAGCACCGGGCTGCATCCACCCGCATTGGAGATAATCGCGTCTAGACCAGCCAAGCCTCCAGGCACCTTGGCAAAAGCGTCGCAGTTTTTTCCCGCAAGACGGGCGGCCTCGTCCTCCAGCCCGGCGTGCTCGTGCAATGCGCCGCAGCAATCTTGCGATTTGGGGATATGCACATCACAGCCGTTGTGCTGCAACAAAAGCGCGGTCGCTTTGTTCACCTGGGGGTAAAAGGCATCTGCCGCACAACCAAGCAACAGCCCGACTGTGGCGCGCTTGGGCCCAATTGCGGGCAAAAATTCGGGAAGGCTGTGCGATGGCCCCAAGGCCGGCACAATCTCCTGCATAAGCCGCAAGGACTTGGGCATCAGCTTGCCAGTTAGGTTGACCACCCAACCAAGGCCAATCCGCTGCATGATCTTAACCGGCAATAAAGACCATGCCATGCGGCCGCGGAACGGGGTGAGATTGAACAACATCCACCGCTGCAGCCAATTCAGGGTGGGGGCTGGCGGCTTGAGAAGGGTCATGTCGTGCTTGTAGCTGTGAATCACATGACGGTACTGAACCCCAGACGGGCATGCCGTTTCGCAGGCCATGCACTCCAGGCACAGGTTCATGTGTGACTGGGCTTCTTCACTCAAAGGCGCCCTGCCATCGGCAATTGCTCGCCAAAGATAAATGCGGCCTCTTGGGCTGTCGTTCTCGTTGCCTGTTTCAACATAAGTCGGGCAGGCCCCAAGGCACAAACCGCAGTGCACGCAATCCATGAACAGTTCGTAATCGATGCCCTTGCCAAGCTGGGCCATGGGCAATGTTGTCTTTTCGGCAGTCGTGTTGGTGGCCATAAAATCTTTCACCTATCTGTAAAGTCTATTTGTTGCTACGGGCTGGAATCAAAGGTCAGTCAAAAACCGCCCCGGATTGAACAAGCAGCCCGGATCGAGTTGCCGTTTGATTTCCGCCATCAAGCCCATGTCCGGCCGGTTGGGCCCAAATACCATGCGCGAGTCGCGGGCGGCAGGCCCAGAGCGGGTCACCACCAGCCAGCCACCTTTGGCTTGGGCCATATGGCGAATGCGCTCAACCTGAGCAAGTAGCGGTTCCCGTGCCGTCTCAGGGTCGCCCCAGGCATGCACTACACCTGCCCCTAGATG
>CAIWHS010000296.1 GCA_903912515.1 uncultured Planctomycetaceae bacterium | reverse complement strand
GTGCGGCGCATGGTCGGTGGCCAGCACTGTGATCACGCCATCCTTCAACCCCTGAATCAGTGATTCGCTGTCTTTTTTATCGCGCAATGGGGGCGACATCTTGTAATTGGTGTCAAACCCGCTCAGATGTGTGTCATTCAAAAGCAGATGGTGCGGGCTGGCCTCCCCCGTGACCGCTAGCCCCTTTTCCCGCGCCCAGCGAATCAGCTCCACGCCCCGCGCGCTCGAAACATGCAAAATGTGCAGCCGTGCCCCCGTGATTTCCGCCAACGCAATTTCACGGTAAATCATGATCTCTTCTGCCGCTGCTGGGTAACCCTTCAGTCCCAGTTTCAGCGATTCCGTTCCCTCATGCATCACCGCGCCCCGGGTCAGCGCCAAATCTTCGCTGTGGCTAAGCACCGTTTTGCCCAGCCCCCGTGCGTATTCCATGGCCCGGCGCATCACTTCCGAATCGGTCACCGGGGTGCCATCATCTGTGAAGGCCACCGCGCCACCTTGCACCAGTCCGCCCATCTCCGATAAATCATTCCCCTGCTTGCCCTTGGTCAGGCAGCCCACCGGGAACACATTCGCCAGTCCAGCCCGCTTAGCCTGCTGAATTACGAATTCCGCGGCCGACTGGCAGTCCAGGGGCGGCTCGGTGTTGGGCATGCAAGCCACGCTGGTCACACCACCCGCTATCGCAGCAGCACAACCAGTAGCGATCGTTTCGTCCTCCTCCCGGCCCGGCTCCCGCAGGTGCACATGCATGTCAATCAAGCCAGGAACTACCAACTTGCCTCGGGCGTCGATCGTCTCAGTTGCCGCCCGGTCCAGCCCGCCAATCGCGGCGATGGTGCCGTTCTCAATCCAAAGGTTGGCCACCCCGTCATGGCCGGTGGCAGGATCAATTAAGCGGCCGTTTTGAATCAAAATGCACGACATGATGAGATATTGCCTCTCGCAGTGTTGAATTAAGATTTGTCCGAATATTGAATCAGCGCTTGTTCAAGTTCCCTGCCTGCATTTTAAAGCCATGCTGGGCTAATTGAAGGTCGCAAACCATTTTCTTCGGCTAAAAACTGTTCACAGAGGCCAAGGGCACGGCTCTGTGGCTCAGAAAAATCTTCTTTTCTATCAAATCTGATAAGTTTCCCCTGCTTTCCCTCCATCTCTCAAAGCCACAGCCCTAATCAACAGAATCTCCCTCAAAAAATTATTGCCGGAATCTCGCCAGCGACTTGCCAAGCAATAGTGTACAGGCGTATAGTTAAATAGGAGGGCGGCAGGCGTGGTGGTTGCAGTGCAGGCGCATTCCTGGTGGTCTTTTCTCGAGGGGACTGCCAGCCCGGCGGGCCTGGTCGCAGCGGCGGCCCGTTGCAAGTTGCACACCTTGGCACTCACCGATGTCAACAGCCTCTGTGGTGCGGTCGAGTTCCAAAAACTGAGCCATCAGGCCGGGATCAGGCCTTTGGTGGGGGTCACTCTCAGGCTAGCCGATGCCTGGTGCGTGGTTTTGCCCGCTGAAAAAGCGGCATGGGCTCAGTTGTGCCGTTTGGTTACCCGGGCCTGTGAGCATGGGCACACGCCTGGCCCGTCACAGGAGCAAGGGCAGAAGCAGGGGCAAGGCCTTAAAGCAGAGGAAGAGAGGGCAAATAGTGCGGGGGGCTTGGCCAGTGGCACAACAGGTAAAGAGGTGCCAGCCTCTCAGTTGTGGTCTTGGCTTTTGGAAGATGCGTCCCAATTGCTAATCCTGGTCCCGTGGGCCGCTCCTCTCGAAATGCTCGCCCGTGCGCACCACGGGCGTGTTTGGGGCTTGGTGGTGCGACCTGCCCCCGATTGCCTGCCTCCGGGTGAGGAGCGCCGGCTCATCGAGATGGCCCACAGCCTCAACCTGCCACTGGCCGCCTCCAGTGGTGCGGTTTTGGCTTCTGCAAATGAGTACCAGGCCTACCGCCATTGCCAGGCCATTGCCCGCGGTTTGCTGCTCGACGCACTGCCCCAGCGGCTAAGTTGGTCTTCCGCACACCACTTGGCCGATTGGCCCGAGATGCGCCGCCGTTTCCGCGACCTCCCAAACGCTCTCGCCGGTGCCCAAACGGTGGCAGAGCGCGCGGTGGTCGATCTGCTGCCCACCGGGCCGCATCTGCCGCGTGCCAAACTGCGCGGTGGGCTCGATGCCCCCGGTCTGCTCAAGCGTCGTTGCGAGCGCGGCCTTCGCATGCGCGGGCTCGAAGGCCAGCCCCATGCTTGGCGCAGGCTGGCCGAAGAGTTCGTCCTCATCGCCAAGCGCGGGCTGGAAGATTATTTTCTGCTCGTGCAGTCCATCGCGCGTCACGCCCGCAGTGCCGGTCACACCCTGGCGCTGCGCGGTTCCGCCGGCAACTCGCTGGTCTGCTACCTGCTGGGCATCACCGATGTCGATCCGCTGCGTTTCGACCTGCCTCTGGCCCGATTCTTGCACGAAGGGAGGGTTGACTATCCCGATATCGATCTCGATTTCGACTGGAAAGTCCGTGACGAAGCGATCGACTGGGCCATCAGCCGCTTCGGCGAAGACCGTTGCGTGCGCATCGCCTCGCACCAATTGCTCCAGCCCCGTTCCGCCTTCCGCGAGGCATGCAAGCTGCACGGCTTGTCCGATACCCAAGTCTCGGCCCTTGAAAGCGCTTTGCCCGCTCGGGCCGAGCAGGTGGTCGATTCCGACAAGCCGGTTCCGCCTCCCCGCCTCTTCCCACTCGAGCCCGCCCGCTGGCCTCGCCTCCTCCAAGCCGCCCGCCTCCTGGTGGGTAGACCGCGACACCAGTCCCTGCACCCCGGTGGCATCGTCATCACCATCGGCCCAGCACGCGACCATGTGCCGGTCATCCGTTCCCCCATGGGCTACTGGATGACCCAGCTCGACAAAGACGGCGTCGAAAGCCTCGGCCTGGTCAAGATTGATCTGTTGGGTAACCGCGCCTTGGGGGCCATCGACGAGGCTTCCCAGTTGGTGGCAAGCCAAGGGCACCGCCTGCCCGCCCTGGCCGATCCAGATGCCACAGATGTCGCCACCATCAACTTGGTCCGCCAAGGCGACACGCTGGGTGTGGTTCAACTCGAATCACCCGCAATGCGCCACCTGCTGGTGCAAATGCGGGCCGCTAGTGTCGAGTCGGTCATCGAGTCGCTTGCCTTGGTCCGCCCCGCAGCAGGCGGTCTAGGTATGAAAGATCGCTTCGCCCGCCTCCGCTTGGGGCTCGACCCGGCCGAGACGATCCCCGAATTTTTAAGGCGGCTACTGCCTGCCACCCACGGCATCATGGTCTTTGAAGATGACTCCCTGCGTGTCATCCAAGGGGTCATGGGCCTGCCTGCCCCCCAAGCCGATGCTTTCCGCAAACGCGTTGCCCGTTGTCACGATCCCGTCGCTGCCAACGCCTTGCGTGAAGAATTCCTGCGTCTGGCCCGCGGCGCACCCATGAACTCCGCCGAATTGGCCGAACTTTGGGTCTTGCTCGAACGGTTCAACCAATACTCTTTCTGCAAAAGCCACGCAGTCAGCTATGGCCTCATCGCCTGGCGCTCGGCTTGGCTCAAGGCAAACCATCCCCGGCCTTTCTGGACGGCCGTTCTCAACAACAACCAAGGCATGTACCCCACCTGGGTTTACACCGAGGCTGCCCGCCGCGATGGCATCTCCATCCTTCCCCCCTGCGTCAACCGATCCGCCGAGGGCTTCCAACTCGAGCCCGATGGCATACGGGTCGGACTTTCCCGTATTGCCGGGCTCGATGGGGCTACCATGCGCCGTTTGCTCGACCACCGAGCCCAGCACGGCCAATTCGACACCCTGGCCGATCTGCGTTGCCGTGTCTCGCCCGGCCCCCAAGCCTTGGGCCTACTCGCCGCTGCTAGCGCGCTCGAGTTGTTCGATCCTTCCCACCATGCCCTCATGCTCCAAGCCTCTTGGCAAGATCGCGCCCGCATGCGTCCCGATTCCCCCGAGATTTTTCCCACCGAGTTGGCCCCACCCTGGCGTCCGCCGCCACCTGCGCCCCTAGCCCGCACACGCGACGAATTTCAGTTGCTGGGCCTTTCCACCCGACTCCCGCTGCCCCGTTTGTTCGCCTCCTGTGTTCCCACTCAGGGCCCAAAGGGCTACCCCATCACCCCCATGGCCACACTGCGCGACCGTGTTGGCCAGCGTGTCACCGTGGTTGGCCTGATGTCTGCCAGTCGCAATACCCACACCGTTCAGGGAAAACCGATGCAATTCATCAGTCTTGCCGATGAAACTGGTATGGCGGATCTCACCCTCATGCCTGGCGGCGCGCCGACCATCACACATCCCCATCTGGGGCCATGGATGGCTTCTGGCGAGGTCGAACAACGGTACGATGTCATTACCCTGGCCGTTGGCGCGATTGAGCCGCTGCGCCGCCAGGGGCAGGAGTTGCCCGCATGGATGCTCCGGCCTGGAGCCTGAAAGCACGCTGGGTGCTGCCGGTCCTCACACCACCGGTAGAAAACGGCGTCATCGAAATCGTCGGCGACACCATTGTCGCCGTCCGTCAGGGGGGCCCGGCTACCCACGATCTGGGCGATTCAATACTCATCCCCGGCTTGGTCAATGCTCACACCCATCTCGATCTCACAGGTTTTCCAAGGCCAGTCACCCCGCCCCCCACTTTTGCAGACTGGATCACCCAAGTTATCCAGCATCGCTTGCGTGAAACCCCCGAGCAGCGACTCATGGCAATCCGCAAAGGCGTGCGCCAGTCCATGGCTCACGGCGTAACCCTTCTGGGAGACATCAGCTCCAATGGTGCCAGTAGCCAGGTGATTGCCTCCGAGTCGGTGGCAGCTACGGTCTACCATGAGATTCTCGGCCTGAATCTCGAAAGGGCCAATCAAACCAGATCCGCTGCGGCAAACTGGCTTTCAAGCCAGTCTTCGGCAAATGTCCTACCCGCAATCAGTCCCCACGCTCCGTACAGTACTCGACGCGATTTGTACGCCTGGGCCCAATCCCTATCGGTGCCGGTCCAAACCCACCTTGCCGAATCGTTTGAGGAAATCGCGCTAATAACGCATGGTTCCGGGCCGCTGGCCAAAATGCTGCATGACCTGAAATTGCTGCCAACTGAAAACATGCCCCAAGGCGTAAACGATGTGCTGCGCTTGCTGGCATCCCAGAGCTCCACCCAGCCTGTTGGATTGGTCCATGCCAACTACCTGCCTTTGGAATCTGCCTCCAGCTTGGGGCCGAATGTCACGCTCATTCATTGTCCAAGAACTCACGATTGGTTCGGTCGGGAGCCATTTCCGTTGCTGGAATGGATTCGCGCCGGCATTCCCATCGCCCTGGGCACCGATGGTGAGGCATGCAATCCAGATCTCGACATCCTCGCGGAGGCTTCCACCCTGTTTCAAATGCATCCCGACATTCCACCAGCCAAAATTCTTGAAATGTGCACAATCAATGGTGCGGCAGTTCTGGGCTGGAAAGGCAAAGCAGGCGCTTTGGCTACAGGGCACTATGCAGATATGGTCTCAGTAGCAACTGATTCGGCATCAACCCTTGAAAAGGTGTTGGAAAATCTGTTGGTTTCCAAGCCAAAATCCATGAAAACCCTCTGGCGCGGAAAATGGCGATGAAACTTTCTTGAAAACCAATTCAAACTGCCCATAACACTTGCGCTACGACCTGTCACAGCGGAACATGAAAGTCGCCTCTAGTTCTCTCCTCGGAATCAATCGGAATGCCCCTCGGTTACCTTAATCTGGTACTTCATGCCCACTTGCCATATGTTAGGCATCCGGAATATCCTGAATTTCTCGAGGAACAATGGCTCTTCGAGGCCATCTCCGAGACTTACCTCCCCATCATCCAAATGCTCGATGGCCTCGCTCGTGACCAAGTCCCTTTCCGCCTGACCATGTCGGTCACGCCCACTCTGGCAGGCATGCTCGCCGACCCGCTCTTGCAAGACCGCTACCAAGAACGCTTGGCCAAGCTCTCTGAATTGGCCAGCCGAGAGGTCGAGAGAACCCGTTGGGAGCCAGAATTCCATCCTCTGGCCATCATGCATCTCGAGCAGTTCACCAAGGCCCAGGAAACCTACCTGGCATGGGATCGCAACCCGTTGAACGGTCTCCTTCGTCACCAGAAAACGGGAAATCTCGAACTCATCGGCTGTGCCGCAACACATGCCCTACTGCCCACACTCATGGCCCAGCCAACATCCGTTCACGCTCAAATCGAGCAAGGTTGTCGCGAACATGAGCGCCATTTCGGGTGCCGCCCGCGCGGTATGTGGTTGCCTGAGTGTGGCTTTGCTCCGGGAATGGATCGCATCTTGGCCGATTGCGGCGTAGATTTTGTCTTTTTGGACACCCATGGTGTCCTCATGGCAAACCCCCTGCCAAACCAAGGGGTCTACGCTCCCTTGCGCTGCCCCGAAAGCGGCCTGGTTGTAGCCGCAAGGGATCTGGAATCCTCCCGCCAGGTTTGGAGTCGCATGGAAGGCTATCCGGGTGACCCTGCCTACCGCGACTTCTATCGCGATGTCGGGTTCGACCTCGATCTCGATTATCTCAAACCCTACCTCGTGGGGAATGGGGCCCGTGGCATGCTAGGTATCAAATACCACCGCATCACTGGCCCCGGAGATAAAAAACTCCCCTACGACCCTGTCTTGGCCGCCTCGAAAGTGCGCGAGCATGCCGAGCACTTTGTCAAAAATCGCCAAAACCAGGCAGGTTTTTTAGCCGAATCACTCCACGGTAAACCCGCCCTGATCACAGCACCTTACGATGCTGAACTGTTCGGCCATTGGTGGCACGAGGGGCCAATGTGGCTGGATCAGGTTTTTCGTTTGAGCGCATCCCACCCAGAGGCCCTACAGCCCGTCACCATTCCCGAATATCTGCAGATATTCCCTGACACGCAACCGTCCCTGCCCGCTTACTCCACCTGGGGGGAGGGAGGCTATTGCTCGTTTTGGCTCAATGGCAACAACGACTGGATCTATCCCCATCTTCACGCGGTGGCCGATCGCATGAATGCGCTTGCCGAGGCCTATCCCGACCCGACACCTCTGGTCCGCCGGGCGCTGAACCAGGCTGCCCGCGAATGCCTGCTGCTCCAATCCAGCGACTGGTCGTTCATCCTGACCACCGGCGCTCACGCCGAGTATGCCGCCAAACGCATCCGTGACCACACCCTTAACTTCCTGACCTTGGAATCGTCAATTAAAGACAATGACATCGATGTCACTGCCTTGGCGTGCATCGAGTCGCTAAATAACCCATTTCCCGATTTGGATTATCGTATTTTTGCTTCCAACCCGGTCAAAGCGATTTGAGAAATTCAATAAGATCGCCCCGTGCTGCGGGTGTTAGCGCATCCCCAAAGGTATGGCCTTGGTTTCCCCTTCCAGATTTTCCAGTGTCGTAAATCTTTCGGGCCTCGAGGGCCGAGTCGGTAATGCCTTCGGCAGGGGATATCGTTTTCCATCCCACCT
>CAIWHS010000295.1 GCA_903912515.1 uncultured Planctomycetaceae bacterium | reverse complement strand
TTGAGGATTGAGTGTTTAGACCGCGGTGGTTTAACAGGGCGGCTCGTCCTTCTTGATCGGGTTGGCTTTTCGCCATTGCTCGTATTTCTTGAAGGCGACCTTGCGGGTTTCGTCTTTCGTGAAGCCGGCGTAAATCCAGCTGTTAAACATATCGCTTTGCGAGCCGAGGATGTCGAAGCCGTAATCTTGAAACGACTGCCCGCTGAGTTTCACACAGACCGCCAAGGCGTAGTCGCACGCGCGGGTTTCGACCCTGATCTTCGATTGGTCCTTCAAATCGAAACCGACGACTGGTTCCAAGCTCGTCTCGTCCTTGAAGAATTTTTCCTCAAAAAACGCAAGCCGATCATTCTTGGAGATGCTCGCCCCGGCAATTATCGACATTGCCTCTCCCTTCTGGTAGGGCATTAGCTGAGCGGATGTCGAGACGGCGAAATCCTTGAGGAATACGAGGGTGTCCGAATCGCCCTGCAGATTCATGACCTTTTTTTTGATCATGTCTCGTATGAAGAACAAGAAGGATTGCATGGCGAGAGGTTCGGGGAGTTGTATGGCCCAAGCGAACAGCAATTTTCGAAAATAGAGTCCGTTGTTGGTGTCGATCATCAACGCCTCATATTTTGGCGTCCAGAAAATGCCGATGAAGCGTTGGTAGTTCCGGTCGCCGCCTTTCATCTGATTGCGATTCGCTTCGACGATTGACGGGCCGATTTTCTCGTCGGCAGCAATCAACAACATCGCGGCGACTTCCGTCGTCGGACTCAAAACGCCATTGCCACGATTGCCGATCTCGTAGATGAGATCGATGAAGGCTTCGCCGGTATTTGGGAGGTTGTTGGCGGCATCATCGAGCAGTTCAAGGTTGTCCCTGCATAGCATGATGAAGAACTTGCGGGCGTTCTCGTCTTTGCCGCAAATTTTCTCGTAGGTGGCGCCCAGCGGAAAATCGGTGATGCGCCCTTCCTTATCGGCGGCAAGCTCCTCGATCCGGCGTTTGAGATCGGGCGTGCGAATCTTTGGGTACAGGGATAGGCAACGGGCCCTGATCTCGGTATCAGAATTTTTGAGACCTTCCTTAATTGCCTTGAGAGCGCCGAGGCCCAGTTTTGCCAGTTTCCGGCTCGCCGCCTCCCGTTCCTGAAAATCGGGGTCGCCGAGTTTGAGAACCAGTTGCTTGGCCAAGTTCTCGACTTCTTGCGGAGTTTTGTCCGTATCGGCCGACTGGGCCTGCACGGCGGACAGGAACACCACAACCCACACAAACATCGGAATCAGCGTCTTCATGGAACGACCCTGATAAGGAGGAGACCGGAGTGGTCTAACGGACTATCTTAGCGAACACCATCGCTGCGATTCTACAAGCGCACGAGTTCGTCGAGAAACTGGCGTATGGTCCCCACGAATTCACACCGGCCACGCCGTCTCGGCCAAGGTGTCACATCATTCACGCTCATATACGGCAATCGGCTGGAGGGTCACGAATTTTTTAAATTTGGCTAGGAACGATTCAAAACAGGCGATTAGCCTTGGAGAAATGAGAACCCATGCGAAAAGAATTTTGGCTGCGGCCGGTGGGGCTGCAGGCTTGGACCCGGCTTGGTTGCTGGCGGCGGCTGGCATGCCGGCGGATGAATGGCAGCGCGAACTGCTGAATTGCGCGGACAACCGGCTGCTGGTTTGTTGCTCGCGCCAGGCGGGAAAGAGCACCGTGGTGGCGGCATTGGCGTTGCACACGGCTCTGTTTAACCCGGGGTGTCTGGTGCTGATATTGGCACCTGGGTTGCGACAGGCCCAGGAGCTGCATGCCAAGCTTCGGTCGCTGCACGCAGCGGTGCTGCCGGGGTTGGGGCCATGGGCGGCGGTGGAGCGCATGGGGGGTGTGGAGACGGTCTTTGCCCAGCGTTCTCGGGTGGTGGCGCTGCCGGGCAACGAGGCGCGGGTGCGTGGCTTTTCGGGGCCGCGGTTGATTGTGCTGGACGAGGCGGCGCGCATTCCGGACACGCTTTATGCCACGGTGCGGCCCATGCTGGCAGTGAGCAGGGGCAGGCTGGTGGCTTTATCGACACCATTTGGCAGGCGGGGCTGGTTTTGGCGCGAGTGGGAGACAGGCAAGCAATGGCGACGGTTCAGGGTGCCTTGGGAGCTGTGTCCGCGTATTGCGCCCGCATTTATAGAGAGTGAGCGCGAGGCGCTGGGCCGGGCTTGGGTGGAGCAGGAATATGGCTGCTCGTTTGTGGCCGGAGAGGGGTTGGTTTATCCCCGATTTGAGGAGTGCCTGAGCGGGCAGCCACCTGCACCGCTGGTGGGAGAGCCGGTGGGGGGTATCGATTTTGGCTGGCGTAACCCGTTTGCGGCAATTTGGGGCACACGCACGCGCGATGACGAATTGTGGCTGACGGGAGAGCGTTACCAGGCTCGGGCGCCCCTTGCCGACCATGTGGGTCATTTGCCCAAGCCGGTGCTTTGGTATGCCGACCCTTCCAGCCCCAATGAGATAGCCGAGCTGCGTGGAGCAGGTTTGCGGGTGTGGCCGGGGCCCAATGCCATTCGGGCGGGAATTGCGGCGGTGCATGGGCGGTTGGAGAGCGGGCGGTTACGGGTGGTGCGCGACGCGTGCCCGAATTTGCTGCTAGAGGCGGGCCGCTACCGCTACGACCCGGATGGTGGCGACACCGAAGAGAACCCGCTCGACCGCGACAACCACGCTCTGGCCGCGTTGCGCTATTTGATTGGCGGGCTGGACCGTGGCCGGGTGGCGCGAGGTTGATGGAGATGGACCACTGTGACAAACGATGAAGGAGTAAAAAGCACATGGCAGATCAATTGAATGGCTGGTGGCGGAAGTGGTTTGGTGAAAAGCGCGAAAAGCGTGGCTGGGGTGGCATGGGCGGGTGGACCGCCCTGCCTGCGGCCCAGGCCGAAGGCGGGCATGATGATGGGCCGTTGCGCGAGTTGCGGCACACAGCATATGCCTGCGCCAGCCTGAACGCGGCGGTGTGCGCCTCGTACCCGCCCAAACTATATGCGCTGGCAGGCACTGGTGAAAGCCTGGGCTATGCCACCAGGCGGTTGGCGGGGGAGGCGCTGGAAAGGCTGGCATGGCCGGGCGGTGGCATTCCCGATGGGCTGGAGGCCCGGCAGGTTGAATCGCACCCGCTGTTGGAGTTGTTTGCTGAGGTGAACCCCGAGCAGGACGCGCAGGAATTGTGGGAATTGACCACCCTGCACCAAGAATGCCTGGGAAGCGCGTTTTGGCTGTTGGAGGGGGACGGCCCTGTGCCCAGCGCCGTGTGGTTGGTGCCACCCGACCGGGTGCGGTTGGAGCGCGAGGGGGGTGAAATGGCCTATGTGGTGATCAGTTCGGCTGGAACGGCAAGGGTGTTGCCAAGCCAGATGGTTCACTTTCGTTACCCAGACCCGCGTGACTGTTATGGCAAGGGTTTGGGCCCGCTGCAGGCGGTGCTAGCCAGCGCGCGATTGGCCAGCCAGTTTGTGGCCTACAAGCGCGGGCTGTGGGAAAACGCTGCGCTGCCTGGGGTGGTGCTAACCCCTGAGGCGCCTTTGGGAGACGATGAGCGCGAGCGATTGGAGGCGGAGTGGAACGCCAAATTTCGCAAAGGGGGCAATGGCCGGGTGCTGGTGGCCGACAGCAGCCTGAAGGTGGCGCTAGTGCAAAACAGCCTGGCGGACCTGGCGGCGCTGGCCGAGGCTGGGGCAACCAAGGAAGACATTGCCAACGCCTTTGGCGTGCCCATGGCCTATCTGACCAAAGAAACAAACCTTGCCAACCTGCAGGCGGCGGACCGGCAGCATTTGGGCCTGACCATCAGGCCGCGGCTTCGGCGGCGGGACCAGCGGCTGACGCGGACGCTGGCGCGGCGGGCCGACCCGACGGGCCGGCTGTTCTTCGCCAGCGACGACCCGACGCCGGTGGAGCGGGACTACGCGCTGAAAAGACAGGAGCAGGACATGGCTCAGGGCGTGCGCACCATCAATGAGATTCGCCGGGAGCGGGGGCTGGACGCGGTGGCGTGGGGTAGCAAGCCGTGGGTGCCGGGGAATTGGAAGCAGGTGGAGTGAGGGGTGGGGAGATTAGGCCAAAACGCTCTCGTACCAAGCGGCGGTCTCTTCGGCCATGCGCTTGGCGTTGAGGGGCCCTTCGACGGCGGCACGGCCCCGCAGGCCCAGTTGGCGTGCCTCATTGGGGTGAAGCAGCAAGTGCTCGATGGCGTTTGCCAATGCCATATCGTCGAGCGGTGCGACCAGCACCGCACCCTGACCGAAAGCTTGCAGTTCGGGAAACGAGCCATGAGCGGGCAGCACAGCGGGTAAGGCGGTGGCCCAGGCCTCGAGCAGACTGAGGCCTTTGGGTTCGTGGTATTCGGTGGGCAGGGTGAACAGGGTCATTTCGGCCAAAATGCGTGCTTTGTCTGCATGGGTGGGGCAGTCGCGGTACTCAAAGGCGCCGAGGCTGCCGGCTTGTTGGATGCGGGCGACTTGGCTTGCGAAAAACGGCTTGTCGTTGGCCCCCAGCCAGCCACCGGCCAAAAATCGGGTGTTTTGGGTTTGCGGCCTTTGGCGCAAGGCTAGCCAGGCGGAGACAGCGCGATGGAAACCCTTTTGCGGACAAATGCGAGCGAAATAACCCAAGCAGGGTTGCTTTGCTTGGACAGCACCTTCCCTTTGTGGCTGAAAACCCTGCGGGTTGATGCCGGGCAGGACCACAGTGATGCGGGCGCGGTCGATGCCGAAATAGGTGGCCATGG
>CAIWHS010000294.1 GCA_903912515.1 uncultured Planctomycetaceae bacterium | reverse complement strand
TTTCGCGCGGGACGCCAAAACGGCTTCTGCCAAGGAAAAGTCGGCCGGGTAAGTGACTTTGAAGTTTTGCGCCGTGCCTTCCACCAAAAGTGGTTTCAGCCCCAGTCGTTCAATGGCACTGGCCTCGTCGGTGATGCCCGCATAGCCCTCGCCCGCCACTTGGGCCAGGGCATCGTGCAACACCTGCAAGCGAAACATTTGCGGCGTTTGCGCCAGCCACTTGTGCGCGCGCGGCAAGGTGGCCGCCACACGACCGCCATCCTCGCTTTTGAGCGTGTCGGGCAAGGGCAAGGCCAGCAAGCCACCGACCGCATCGTGCTGGCACGTTTCAATCAGTCGGTTCACCGATGCTGGCGAGACCAAGCACCGCGCCGCGTCATGCACCAACACCCAGTCCTGGCCATGAAGGCCGGCGGCCAGCATCGCCTGCAAACCGTTGAACACGCTCTCAGCCCGGCTGTCGCCGCCACAGCTCACCCGTTTGAAATGTGCTGGCCAACCCTGCAGGGGCCAAACGTAATCGTCTTGCGGCGACAAAATCAGCCAACCGCTGCTCAGTTGAGGCACCTGTGCCAGCGCCTGCAGCGTGTGCATGACCAGGGGCTGGCCGGCGATGGCTTGGTACTGTTTGGGCTGTGCGGTGCCTGCGCGGCTGCCTGTGCCCGCGCAAGGGATCAAGGCGTGAAAACGGGGTTCGGGGTGTTCGGCGGGCATGGGTTTTGATTGTAGTGGGGCACCCTCCACCCAACGGGTTTGCCGCTGCGCCATGTGAGTCAGCGTGTGAAAGGCGTTTACAACCCAAAAATCTGGATGATCAAAACGGCTGCCCCCTAAAATCGCCCAGCACCACCCCAAGTCTGTCGCTTGGGGTGGCTTGTTTTTGTCTGTCACACGCACCCATGCACATCCCACCCCTCAGCCCCGGTAAACGCCATGCCCTGCCCCGACCGGTGGGATCGGCCGACGCTTTGTTATTGGCCCAATGGGCCAGCCGCGAATGCGCTGCGGGTCGCCGGGTGGCGGTGGTCACCGCCAATGCCAGCGATGCCCAGCGCTTGCTGGAAGAAATGGTGTTTTTTGTGCCCAGCCTGCGCTGTGTGCTGTTTCCCGACTGGGAAACCTTGCCCTACGACAGCTTTTCGCCCCACCACGACCTGATCAGTGAGCGGCTGGCGACACTGTGGCAAATCTCGCAAGGTCTGGCCGATGTGGTGCTGATTCCGGCCACCACCGCGCTGTACCGCTTGGCCCCGCCCGCCTTTTTGGCCGCCTACACCTTTCACTTCAAGGTCAAGCAAAAACTCGATGAGGCCGCCCTGCGCGGCCAACTCACACTGGCCGGCTACAACCATGTGACACAAGTGGTGAGCCCGGGCGAGTACGCGGTGCGGGGTGGCTTGATCGACCTGTTCCCCATGGGCTCCTTGGTGCCCTACCGGGTGGATTTGTTTGACAACGAGGTCGACTCCATCCGCACCTTTGACCCTGACAGCCAACGCAGCCTGTACCCCGTGCCCGAGGTGCGCTTGTTGCCTGGGCGCGAGTTCCC
>CAIWHS010000293.1 GCA_903912515.1 uncultured Planctomycetaceae bacterium | reverse complement strand
TGCCGCAGCCGCTTTGGTTGGTCTGTTTGGGGGGCTGCTTCCGGCTGGCTTGTTCGCTTTTACAGCAAGCGATCGTGCCAACACCCTTCAGGCCCAAAAGCAAACTGTTGAAGCCAGCAAAGCCGAAGTCGAAAAAAACCTTGCGGATGTCAAAGCCGCTATGTTAGCCCAAGAAAAAGACTGCCAGGATAAAGCCAAAAAACAGATAGCCGATAGCGCCAAAGAAGTGGAAACGATTCGAATTGAATCTGAGCAGGCCTTTGAGCGGTCACGGGTTCTTTCTGCCCTATTGGATTGGAATGGCACCGAGGAGGAATTGAAAAAATCACTCACCGAAAATGCCGGGATCCCACTAGAGTTGGCAAAAAAATATGCTGAATCAAAACTGGTAACCCGCATGAAGGGGCAGCCTGTTGGTGCCCGCGAAATCAAGGTGCCGAGAGATTTTGTGGGCCTGAAAGAGGGCCAAATCATCACCTTGGAAAAAGGCATGCAAGCTAACCTGGCAGATGCGGCCGATGTTCTCAAAAAGAAAAAACTCATCGAGCAGGCTCTCACCGATCCCAAGGGTGGCTCCAAGCTGGTTTACCTCGATAGCAAAGACATTCCCGAACTGGCAAAATTCGTGACCAAGGACAAAAAACCGCTGGACGAAACCCTGCAAGGGTTGGAGAAAAGCGCTACCACCGACCCCCAAGTGATTTCTGCCACCCCGGGCGAATGGCGGACTTGGATTAATAATGAACGCACTTTAGCCAAAGGGGATCGGTTTGTGGGCGAAATTGCCTGGTCATCTCTAGTGGGCAAAAATTTAGCCGATTCCACTTGGGTTAGTATTGCCCAGGTACGCAAGTTTTTCTCTTCCATCCGCGGTACCACTGGTCCCAAGGGCCAAAAGATGGAGGCCAAATCTACCAGGCCTTTCAACTTGTTGAGAGATTTTTCCAATTTAATGCGCGACGATGAATCAAGGCAACAAGCCTTTGCTCTCACGTTGGCCGACAAGGAAAAGCGCGACAAGCTTCTGACGGCACTGGGGAATTTGGATGCGCGCTTCGATAGTGCGCTGGATGGATTTGTCAACGAGGTTCCACCTCAGCCTGTTTGGCTGTTGCACGATGAGATGCGCAATGCCCGTGATCACTTGCGAGTGCTTGATAAAGCCATCCCCAAGGCAGGCGACATCCCACCCGAAGAACGCAAAAAGCTGAGAGAATTGACCGAAAAAATTTACAAGCGTTTGGGCGAATTAGGCGAGCATAATCTGGATAACTGGATAATAGATGGCAAAAAAGAGCCCATGAAACCATGAACCAACCCTACCCGAATTCGGTAAACCATCGCCGCCGGCTGATCAGCCGCTGGCCAGGCCGGATTACGGGTGCCTTGGTGGGTCTTACTGCTGGTGTGGGTGTGCTTTTTTGTCTGGCAAAACGGCAATCGGATGAGGTTCACCTATGGGGTCGAGAGGAAATTCAGGGTAAAAAAGCGGTTGCCGGGCTGATTGGCAAATTTGATATGGCTCACAGGGGGGCGGGTTTTGATGCTGAAAAAGCCAAGGCCGCAGGTAAAACGCTGGCCCACAGGCAAGATGCCTTGTTGGTGAAGGCTCAACTCGATCGCGGCATTCCCCGCGAAAACCTGCGACTGAAAATACAGGCGGAAGCTGATCTTAAAATTGCCAATCAGCAGAAACAACTGATCAGTATCGATGGCATCACCGAATGGCTGGCATCCCTAGAGCCCAAAAAGGAAGATGTTGGACCGTTGGATGCCAAACTATGGGCCATTCCAGCAAACCTGCCCGGCCCTCGTTTTGTTCTGGTTGCAGTGGATACTGCCTTGGAAGTTCCTGCCAAAGCGGCTGAGGCGGCTGAGGGAAGCGAAGAATTGGCTCTAATGAAAAAAGACCTGGCCGGTCTTCAAATGCTTGAAGGTACTGCTAAAATTCGCGAACAAGCATTGGGCAAGTTACTGAAAGACAAGGCGTTCCAAAACTCCTTACCCGGTTTTTCCCGTGCCCTGGTCGAGGTGTATGAGGGAACAGCGGGTGGGGATAGTATTTCCAATCTGGCCAAGGCTGAGATGCAATCGCGAGAAGCTGCGCTTGTAACCGCCAACATGGCCACAGCCACCCTGCGCAAATTGGGCAAGCCAGAGGATGCCCTGGCCACCGCCCCTGAAAATCACATCAAAAATCGAATCGAATTAATGCGGGCGGTTGAAGGCGCCTTTCGGGCTGGTGATCGCAATGTGGTTGCGGTTTTCAAGAACGATCCGGCATTTTGCCAAGTGATCGAATTTGCAAAATCGATAAATTCCGAAACCTTTTATCTTAATAAGGTGCGGGCCAGCGACTTGCCTCAACCAAGGCGTATTCAATTGATTGACCTGCTGTTTGCTTGTGAATCTCAAGCACGCTGGCTAACAAAATGGGTGGCTCAAGGCTCACCATTGCCTGGTGATCTTCAACCTAAAAAACCCATGGGAGGCGCCCCATGAGCGAATTCCAATCTGAATGGGTGCGTGAACTGCGATTTCATGTGCGCCGGGCCGATGCGGTTGTTGGCCCCATTGGCCGGGCTGAATTGGAACAAGGGATTTCCTCTGGGAAGTTCCACGAAGAGATGCCGGCCTCTGTCGATATGGGCAGTACTTGGCACCCCTTGCGTGTGCATTTGGGCTTACCCGATCCTTCTCCCACCAATTTGCGCGCTAGCTTGGAAAATGTTCCAGCGCCTGTTGAGCAACTAGAATCCCTCGAACCCATCGCTCCAGTAACTGACTCGAAACCTGGTTTTATCATTCGCCAGTGGGATAAGCTGATTGCGCTATTGGTTGGGCTTGCCCAAGGCTTTCTGCCCGTTGCGATTCCGCTGGCTGGAGGTTTCGCCTACTTGGTAGTTGTGCAGGATACCAAGCGTTCTAAACACCTTAATACTATGGCTAACTTTGCAAACCAGCAAAAAGATGCCATCGAGCCGGGTGATATCGAACGCGCCTTAGATCCGGGAATTTGGCAAGGGTCTTCCAGGCCCTATGTGGCAATTGATGGGTTGGTCGAGGCCCAGCGCAAGGCCCGCGAGCGCATTCAGCCCGAAATGATTCTGAATTTGAAGGCAGCCGACGCCCCACCAGATAAAGCCTATTTGCAGGCACAACGGGCAGCCGGCAAAGAATGGGTGAGAAGTGATCAAGCCGACCTGCTGATAGCCTCAGGTCACCAAATACGCTCAAGTGTCTCTCCAGCCGAGCAGGTGGAAGACCTGAAAAAAGAACCGGGCATAAAATTCATCCACCGCAAGGCTGTTGAAAAATCTGTGCAAAAATCTTGGGATTTGGCACGCAAAAACCAGCTAGACCTGATCGCTGGCCAGAAAAAGAAAATGGAGGAGGGGTCTTTGGCCCTCAGCCGTGTTGTGGGAGCGTTGCGCGACCCGGTAGTAAAAAAGCTATATCCCGGCTTGGATGCCCTGTGTGAAAACCCACCCGCTTTGGCCGATTTGCCCGAAGCTCTTGCGCGGGTGATTGCTGCTGGACAGAACCAGCGCATCAACCCATGACTTGTAAGGAGTCTTCATGCCGGAAATCGGGCTGATATATCTCAACATCCATGGCAAGGTGCTTGGCCCTTTGTCTGTGGAAGTTGTTCGCAGCAAGCTCAGTCGTGGCGAATTGCGCCCGGGTACGCGTTGGTCAATCGATCGCTCCGCCTGGCGGGATATGTCACTTCTTCCTTCCATGGTTGTAACCCAAACCAATTCAGCATCGCGTGTCCCATCCCTTCAAGCCGAAAGCCCCCAGGTTCAGTCCCCTGCCGATCTCGATTTGCCTCCACCAATTCCTGCCAAACCGTGGCTTTCTAAAGTAATCGCCACCACCATGGGGTTACTAGTGGCAGCTTGTGTGCTGGTGATTGGCACGCTTTTTTTGGCCAGACCGGAACTGTTTAGCCGGGTCAAGGAAGCTGAAGCGGTTGCAATAACCGCCGCGGCGGATAATCTTTGGGGGGCAGACAATCCAGCCCCAAAGCCTGAACCCATTCAACAAGACAAAAAAGAGCCAGATAATAATAACGAAATCAAAGAGCAAGTAAAACCAAAGCTGGAAAATCCACCCGAAATTCAGCCTAAAGTTGAAAAGCCCGTTCCGGAACTGAAGGTGGAGGATGTGGTCCGCAAGTGTGAGCCATCAGTTGCGGTGCTCAAAAATGCTAAAGGATCAGGATCTGGCTTTTTGATTGACAAAAACCTTGTTGCCACAAACCAACATGTCGTGGGGAATGTGGGTGATCTGGTAATCATTCGGTTCCCCTCGGCAGATGGTCTAAAGGATAAGGAATTCAAAGGCAATGTGGTAAGAACCAATGAGATCTATGATTTAGCCCTTGTCCGAATTCAAAATGCCCCAGGGCCCCTGGGATTGGAGCTGGGCGATGAAAAGAGCCTGCAAAAAGGCCAAGATATTGTGGTGATTGGCAGTCCTGGTTTGGGAGATGCCGGCGTGATTGAAAACGCTGTTCGAAAAGGAACCTACAGCACCACTAAAGAGGTGCCGCCTTTTGGCGAGGTTTTAGAATTGGGGGTTGCCATCAATCCGGGCAATTCAGGTGGACCCGTATTCGATATGACAGGCAAGGTGGTTGGTGTGGCAGTGGCCAAAGGGGCCATGGTTGAGGCGGTGGGTTTTGCGGTGCCAATAAGCCAATTGCGTTTAATGATGCGCAAACAACGCATCGGTGCCCCGTAAATTACGGTGATATCTAGGGGAATCTGATGTCCGAGGATCGTGATCCCAGACGGGTGGTAGCAGATATCCAGCGCATGCTGGCCGCCGCTGGCGAAGTTGAAAAGGTGCAAGTGCGTCGCCTGGCCGATGAGTACGCTGCTTGGATGGGCCACGCTAGCGAAAGGCTCACCCGCTGTGGCGAATACTTGGCCCAAGGGCGCGGCACCGAGGCCATCTATCTGGCCGAACTCGACCCGCCCCTGCTCACATGGCTGGGTGCCATGTTTTTTCCCGAACGCGACCAATGGGCCCAAGTGACCGAACGCCTTGGCACCACACTGCCCCGCCCCAATCAAGATGTTCAAGGCATCGTGCGCGGAATCAACGACGCTTACGACCGAGAGCAGGCGCTGGCGGAAGAAAAAAGGGCCTTCCGCCGCATGACCTTGCAAAACTTGCCTCAATCCATCCGCTTGGTCCAAGCAAGGCGTTTGATGGGACTTGATCCCGCCAGCCTGGCCTTGCAAGAGAATGTTCGTGACTTGGAGCGAGACGAACAGCGCCATTTGCTTGAGCGTGCCAGGCGCAGCGCTAGTGCTAGCGAGTTGGCAGAAATCCACAGCACGCTGGCAAACACACCTTGGGTCGAAACTCCGGGTGAGGCACTGCGCCGCGAGGTAGACGGGCTTTATGGCAGGGTGCGCTTCTCCCACTTGCAAAATGAACAATCACGCCTTTCACGCAAGCTGGCTGAAGCGCATAAACGCAAAGACCTCCCCGAAGTGTTGCGCCTGAGGCCAGAATGGGACAGGCTTTCAAGTGAAATGGGGCTGGCCCCGGGCGACCCCCGGGCCCATAGCGCCCTTCGTGTCCTTGCCTGGGCCGACCGTGAACTTGCCGATACCGAAGAAGACCTGGGCCATGTGAACGCTTTGGACGAGTTGCAATCGGCCATCGCAAGGCAAGCCGAAGAGTCTGAATTGTGGGAACTCTACTACCGCCTTGAAGCTTTCGGCCGCAAGGTGCCACGGGAAGTGGAACAACGCTTTCAAATGCAGGTCGATAAGTTGGATGAACGCCGTCGCCGCCGTGAAATGGTGGTCGTTTCGGTAGTTCTAGGCATTGGTGCGACGGTTTTGGTGGTTTTTCTCGTTTGGCTGGTGGGCCGAAGGGCTGTTTGAAAGGTCTATGAACCATGTACTTCCTGCGGCGGCGCGGCATGAGCACCGGACCTCACCCTGTGGATCAACTGGAGCGCATGCGGTCCAGTGGCCATTTGATGGCACAGGATCAGCTTTCGGCCGACAAGCAAGTTTGGGTCTCTGCGGGTGACTTGTTCCCTGCGCTGTTTGGGCCTGTGCCCCCTCCTGTGCCTACCAAGGGCGCGGGAAAATCTTCTGCTCCACCCCTGTTGCAAACCAATCCATCCAGGAATTCAACCGAATGGTTTTATGTCGACACCGTCACAAGGCAGCGCCAAGGGCCAGTGACCGTGCGGGATTTGGCAACCCTTGCTCACACCCGACAATTCAAGGGCCACAATCTTGTCTGGCAAAAGGGCATGCCCGAATGGATCCGCGCTGACCGTGTGTTGCCAGAAATTTTTCCAAAATCGAGTTTCCATTGGGGAATTGTTGCCTTACTAATCGGTTTGCTTGCTGGAATTGGCCTAGCTGCCTGGCTGCTCTACTTGGCACTGGCCGGGCCTAACAGCCAAACTGTTCCGCCAGAAAAACCTCAGGCGGAAGGGGATTTTGGCCCTAAAGAGGCAAATCCGTAACCTATCTCCAATAACTGCCCTCAGTAAAGAAAGATGTCCCCCCATGCCATTCACTGACAGACGCGATTTTTTTTCTGCTTCGCTAGCGGCCACCACAACTGGACTAGCGGCGACCACAACTGGAATTACTCTGGCTCAAAAACAACAACCCATACGCGTGGTGGTTTGGGATGAGCGCCAGCCACAGCAAAAGGAAGCCTATGACAATTTCCTGGGCAACCACATTGCCGGTTACCTGCGGCAGCAATCAGGGATTGAGGTCACCTCGGTAAGTCCGGAGGATGATGAGCGCGGCATCTCACCCGCCTACCTTCGAACCTGCGATGTGCTGGTGTGGTGGGGCCATGTGCGTCAGGCTGAAATCACTCCCCAAATGGCCAAGCCAATCATCCAGCGCATCAAGGAGGGTTCACTCGCCCTTATTGCCCTGCATTCAGCACATTGGGCGACACCCTTTGTCGAGGCCATGTACGAGCGCACCCGGACAGACGCCTTGAAGGCTTTAAACCAACAAGGCGCCCCTGTTGAAATCACCTATGTGGACCCGCCCAAACGCTATTCCGTGCCCAAATTTGAAGACCGCCCCACCCCCTTCACGGAAATTCGCAAATCGCCCGATGGTTCAATCAAGGCTAAGGTCTTTCTGCCTTGGTGCTGTTTTCCCGCCTACCGCAACGATGGCAAACCAAGCCAAGTTCGCGTTCTCAAGCCTGAACATCCCATCGTCAGAGGTTTGCCCAAACAGTTCGAATTGCCTCAGACTGAAATGTATTGCGAGACTTTTCATGTGCCAGAACCGGATGAAGTGATTTTAGAGGAGCGCTGGGCCAGCGGTGAATGGTTCCGTTCGGGTTGCCTTTGGAACATTGGCAAAGGCAAGGTTTTCTACCTGCGACCCGGTCACGAAACTTTTCCCATTTTTAAAAACAATCACATACTACAAATACTGCAGAACGCTGTCCGCTGGCTGGCCCCAAAGGCCGGGTGACAGAAAGTCTTTGATTTATTTAAAGGAAGCATAAACGCCATGGCCTGTAGCCAGGATTTTATTGAAGGCCGGGATTACACAGTCGAAGACGGTAAATTCGTCTTCACTGCCTACTACCTGCGCAATCGTGGTTACTGCTGCACAAGCGGTTGCCGCAACTGCCCATGGGGCTATCAGCCAAAGGACCAAACGCCCGCAGAGAATCAAGGTGACCGCTAATGGATGAATATGTGTATTTTGGTGGCGAAAATTTGTTGTTCGCTGATTTGGTGGCGCGGTTTGAAACAGCATTCAACACCATTGAGCAACTGCTGCGCGAACGTCATCAAGATGACAACCGCATCTCTTTTGTGCAATTGATCGAAATGGAATGGCCCGGCCGCCAAGCGAAAAATAATACCTACCGCGACTTGCGCCGATTTGCCGACTTGCGCAACACGCTAATCCATAACCGCACCGAACGCGATCACGACTTCGCTATACCCACACCCAAAACAGTTTTGCGAATTGAGACAATCTTGCAGGATCTGGGCGAGGTCAAGCTGGCCATCCCGCTGTTCCAGCGTCAGGTGGAAACCCTCCAGACCATCGACACGCTCGAGCAGGTCCTCAACCGCATCAACCAGACCGGCATCACCCAGTTCCCTGTTTACGCCGACGAAACCTTCGCCGGCGTGCTCACCCGCCGCGGCATCCTCAAGTGGCTTTCTTCCGTCGGCCTAAACCACGGCACCGATTGTTCGGGCCTGCGCTCTGTGCTGGTGGGCGTGCTGCTGCAAAGCGAGGAACACCCCGAAAACCACCGCTTCATCCCGCGCAACACACCGCTGATGAAGATGGGCGAGATGATCGATCACCAACCCCGCCTCGAAACCCTCCTCATCACCCAAAACGGCAAACCCACCGAAAAACTCCTCGGCATCGCCAACCGTCTCGACATCCATGCAGCGATTTGAGGGTGAAAGGCTCCCCATCCAATACCTTTCAGTAGAAATGCCAAATAGCAGGGTATCCAAACGTGGCGTTATCTACATTTAAAAATGCCAACTCACGATTTTTAAGCCTATATATTTGTAAAAACCACATTATAATTATTCCCTAATAATTAAAACCTTAATTTAATAGTGCCATTTATACTATTCGGAGGATATGAAAACTCATGAAGAAATTTCTGATTTTGAGTTGCATGGCGTTGTTTTTTGCTTTCCCAAATACATCCTATTCCCAAGCAGTGGCTGGGGCCCCCAATTTAAATATCCTAGGGTCGATTGCATCTTTCAATTTGGCTCCCCCCGGCCTTGGCGTTACTGGGGAAATAAACAATCAAACAAACACAATATGCATGATTAGTAAAGTTGAAACGCAATGGGGCAAAGTCAATTCAAACAATGTCTACTCGGCATTTATTAAATTTATTAAGCCGACAAATTTTGAAGCAAACATAGGCACAATAACACCTAACAGCAAGTAGAATTACACGACTGGCACCACTGGAAAGCTTTTGGATGATTCTTGGTACACAATCGGCCAAGGCGAGAAATACGCGGCAAAAGTAACAGCAACCTATTCCTACTATCTTCCTGGTCAAATGATTCCTGTGTCGGGCACTGCCTTCAACACTGTGGTGAAATAACATGCACTTTCCGATTCCGGTCGTGGAGGGTTATCCCATGCGCCGCAAGGGATTCACTCTTGTGGAATTGATGGTGGTTCTGGGAATTGTTTCTGTTCTCCTGATGCTACTGGCTGGTGCAATACAAAGAGTTCGAATGGCTGCCGCTCGGGTCCAGTGCCTCAACCACATGCGGCAGATCGGCACGGCCATGACGCTCACGGTTCAGCGAGGGGCCTATCTGGCAATAAATGACGCTGCAACAAAAGCCCGCGTCAATTATTTTTTCACCCCGCATGAATCACTACTGGAAGACCTGGATTACAAGTTCAACTATTATGACCCGTCCGCTGAAATATGGCGGGGGTTTCAAATACCCTTGCTATTGTGTCCGGCCGACTCGTCTGTCCGTTCTGTGCCCCGCGCCTACATCAACCGCTTTGGGGTGGAAACACTCTCGGTTGAACACCTGTTTAGTACATCATACCGCTGCAATGTTATGGTTTTTCATTCCGCAAAACGCATCCCCCAGGATATCACGGACGGCTTGTCCAACACCGTGGCAATGGTTGAATGCAACACTTTTATTCAAAATCCCGACCAACCAATCCATTACCTGTATCAATTTGAAATCAAATCCAAATTACCGAAGGATCCTTTAACAAATTTGGCGGAAGTGCCTTCTCTCCGAGGAGCCGGATTCGCGCACAAGGTATATGGTGATATCTATCCGGTCCGTGGCGATGACGGAAAAACTGCTCCTTCCGTGGAAAATGTCACCTTTTTGGATGGTGAAATATCTAGTCCACTGGCGGGGGCCGTCCCAGTATCTCCTCACCGCGGGGGTATGCAGATTTTGAAATTCGATGGATCAGCCAATTGGATCAACAAAACAATCGACCCGGTTGTTTTTTGGGCTTCCGTCACACCGGATTGGGGAGATTGAGATCTTGCCCTGTCTCGCAGAACATCAACACTCGGACTCTCGAGCAGGTCCTCAACCGCATCAACCAGACCGGCATCACCCAGTTCCCTGTCTACGCCGACGAAACCTTCGCCGGCGTGCTCACCCGCCGTGGCATCCTCAAGTGGCTTTCTTCGGTCGGCCTAAACCACGGCACCGATTGCTCGGGCCTCCGCTCCGTGCTGGTGGGCGTTCTGCTGCAAAGCGAGGAACACCCCGAGAACCACCGTTTCATCCCGCGCAACACACCGCTGATGAAGATGGGCGAGATGATCGATCACCAACCCCGCCTCGAAACCCTCCTCATCACCCAAAACGGCAAACCCACCGAAAAACTCCTCGGCATCGCCAACCGCCTCGACATCCACGCGGCTATTTGAGTAGTTTAAAGTGTCTTCGAAACCCTTTCGCAAAAATTTGCAACCTATTTGGTAAATAGACCTCATCTTTGCGTTAACGGGCAAGGCCCGTCATCTTTTAAGCCAAGCATTTTCATCACCCGCTAACCTTTTCCAGCTCCTCCTGGCTTTTGGGCCTGATACACAAAACCATCAGGCCAGCAAACAAGGCAAGTGCGGAAAAAATCGCAAAAATAAGAGGTTCCGAGGCATTCTGATCTTTCAATTTGCCAAAGCCCCAGTCCGCCAGCCCACCACAGGAGATACTAACGAAATTCATAACTCCATAACCGGTTGCTCGTAAATTGGCCGGAACAATTTGACACAGGATCGGCATGTTGTTGGTATCAAACATGCCCCAACCCATCCCAAACAGAACCAGTGCGGCCACAGCCATGAACAGCGATCCATTCATTCCCATGCCGTAAATGGCTGGCACAATCAAAGCCATGCCCAGCGCGCTGACAAAAATTCGCCCACGGTCGGTTTGAGCCATCAGGCGGTCTGCCAAAATTCCACCCACAAAGGCGAATATAATCGCCGCTGTTTGCCAAGGCAGCGAGGCCAACACACCTGCTCTTCCTTGGGATATGCCATAGCGGTCGCGCAAGATAGCCGGCATCCAGTCTCGCACAATCCAGCCTGCCAGAGCAGGTAGGGTGAAATACAGAACCAGCAAAATGAAAGACCCGTTCAGCAGCAATCTGGGCAAGCTGGTCAGAAGTCCGGGTGCTCGTCCGTTTTCGGTTCCCGGTTCAGGTGCCTTGTCCCGCAACAACAAAATCAGGGGTACGGCATAGGCCATACCAAAGATGCCGCAAAGGTTAAAGGCGCTGCGCCAACCAAGGTTAGGATTGTCAGCGACCATGCCCCCGAAGCCACCCGCAATCACTCCCAAATAGATTCCAATTTGGTGTGCCCCAACGGCCCGCGACCGGGTCGATCCCGCATGGTGCGACGCGATCAATGCCAGTGCTGCTGGAATGTAAAACGCCTCGCTCAAGCCCATCAGCGTGCGGGCGTGCATCAGCTCCTGAAAACTCTCCACCCGCCCAGTCCACCAGGTGATCATGGACCAAACAAATAAACTGGCGCATACCGTCAACCGGCGACTGAAACGGTCAGCGATATATCCCCCCAGCGGGCTGGCGAAAGCGTAAACCCATTTGAACTGTCCAAGCATCAAGCCCCAGTTGGCTTGGGTTTCAATATCGGTGATGTCTCCCATCACCGAGGCGCGCATGCTGGCCAACATCTGCCGGTCGAGGTAGTTCAAAAAGGCAACAGGCATCAGTAACAAAACGGTCAGCCAGGCTGCCGATATCCAGCGGTTCGGTGTGCCATCATTCATCGCCAAAATCCCGTGGCAGCACTTAGTTCCCTAGACATCGCTAAATTCTCCAATCATGCAACCGGCACTGTGGCACCGTCGTCAAACACCAAGAGACGCTCAGGCAAACGAAGTGCCCCCAGCCGGAGATGGAATGGGCCCTTGAAATCAGCACCTTTGCGCTGCCGCTCTTGAAAGCGTTTGCCCACCGAGTAGTCAACACACATCACATGGCCAAGCCCCAAAAGGGCATGGGGCCTAGTGTCGTCAAACAAATGGTTGTGGGTTGGCTGTTCTACATCTTGGCTGCGCCAGTAATGGCCCACCACGCACAGTGGCCCCACATAAGTTTCCCACCAGGTTTCCCGCTGCTGAAACGCTCTTTCCCCGCTGGGTTGGGTTCCGGGAGTGAGCGCCTGCTCGGGGCCAGAAGTGATCCGTTTCACAGGATTTTGGTTTTGTTTCAGCAGTGCCGTTTCCAAACGGCCCATTTCAGGGTTCTGGGTTAGAAATTCTTCAATCAACAATTCGTGTTCTTCATACAGCTCAACAGGGCAGTTTGCGTTTCGGGCGATATCCACCGAATCATCGTGCCAGTTGGCATGCGCAACTCGCAAGTCGGGCCGTTCCAGGGCAATGGGCAAACCGGTCATCAGTTCGATCATCTCGCCCTGTTGCGATGCTGTCAGCCCTTTAAAAAACCAGGCATTGTCAAATCCCTTGTTGAGGCCCCGCAGCAGGTTTAACTCATGGTTGCCAAGCACCGTCAAGGCCCGGCCATCCTCCACCATGCGGCGCACCTTGCGAAGAACACCCGGGCTATCTGGCCCGCGATCGATCAGGTCGCCAACAAAAACCAAAAGCCTGCCTTCAGGGTGCCTGCCATCGGTTTCATAACCCAAATGGGCCAGCAAATCGTTCAGCGCTTCAATTTCGCCATGAACATCGCCCACCACATCGACGGGGCCCTCTGGAATTGGGCGGACCAGTTTGGAATACATGGCCAAATGAAAACTCCCCGCAAAATTGGGCCCGGGTTACTTGCGTGCCATCAAGAAGGCGATCAGGTCTGCCAATTCTTGAAGGTTGATTTGTTTGTCAATTCCTGCGGGCATCAACGACACCGTTCCTTGGGCCATTTCTTCAATTTGCCCACGGGGGATAGTGTCAATCACTTCGGGCCCGGTTTGCAGGCGAATTTCTGTCGCCGTTTCCCCTTTGGGGATTCCTGAAATCAGTTTGCCGCTGGTCAAAGAGATGGTGACCGGCTCATAACTTCGCACAAAGCTGGCGCTTGGCGCGATAATCGCCTCCAGAAGATCCCGCTGGGTGCGTATTTTGCCGATGGCGGTCAACTCTGGCCCAGCCAGCCCGCCCTTGTACCCGATTCTGTGACACGAGGCGCAGGCAGTCTTGGGATTGTTGAACACTTCATGGCCGCGGTTGATGTCGCCAGCGGGAAGCTCCTTGAGCAGTTTTTCCACCAAAGCCCGCTGGGCCGATGCTGAAGGATCGCGCTTCGATAAAGCAGGCTCAGCCAGCTCCATCACATCCTTTGAGTGCCCCGCAAGCGCAGCCCGCAGCACTGGGGTCGCAACGGTGGCAGGGATCTTCCCATCCACCAAAGCCTCGGCCAGAGCTTGGCCCGCGGCGGTATCCTTGCTTTGAAACAGATTCACTAGCCTTGCTTGGTCGCCAACGCTTGCCTCACCCAATTTTTCGGCAAGCAGGCGCCACTGCTTGGCTGTGGGTTTTACCCGGTCCAGCGCTTCCATCGCAGCCTGACGCTCAGGGGCGGAAATGGTGGCGCTCAAATAATTCACAATTGTGCCAAAGCCCTTGTCACTTTCGGTGTGTCCAGATGGCAAGGCGGCTTTGGCTAATAGCCGATTGATTGGCAGCGAATAATCAGTATTGGAAAGAGCTTCCAACATGGGAATCCAACTTTCAGGCAAAGGGCCTTTTTTGGCCAGAGTGGCAATCACATGCAATGTGTCTGGGGCCGCCCGGTTTTGAAGCCTTTTCAAAAGCGGGTCTACCCACCCAGCGGGGATTTGTTTGCCCTGCCACCGGCCCATCGCTTCCAGAGCCAAGCTGGCATGCGCAGTACCAACCCACTCCCCCATCAGCTTCTGAATCGCCATGTCGTTCATTAGCACCGTTAGCAACTCGGCATCGAGCCAAGCGGGGGGCGGACCCTTGGCCACTTCATTGGCAATGGCAGAAGACCAATCAGGGTGACGCGTCAAAATCCACCGGGCGATGCGACGGTCTTCAGGAACAGCGCTTTTGGCCAGTGCCAGTGTTTCAGCCGGGGTTTTCAAAAGCTTGGCCTGGTCCAGTGCGGTCAGAACCAGTCGTTGGTGTGGGCCAGATTCAGCCGCGGTTAAAAATGCCTGGCCGATATTGGCATCCCCTTGCGGTGAAGCCTTCAGGGCCAGAACTAGCCCTCGGGTGATGGCATGAGCCCAGGCCCTGTCTTTGGGGCTGTCCGGTGCGCGAATGGCTTTCAATAAATCTGGCAGAGCGGGGCCCGCATTTTGTGCGACCAAGGCCTCAACTGCAGCGCGCCGCACTGTGGCAGACGGATCCTGCAAAATCAGCTTGGCCAGAGTGTCTTTGCCGCCCCCAAACTGTTGGCGCGCCACAGCTCTTGCCGCTACCAAACGAATCTCTTCCGTGGGATTGTTCAACAGCGAAACCAAATCTCCCAACGCTTGCTGGGTGCCAATACGGCACAAACCCCACAAAGCCAGTACCCTGGCTTCGGTACCATTTGCCGAATTCAACGCATAGGCGTTAAGTTCTTTATGTAGACCTTGGGAAACAAGCATGGCCAGTGCCCGTTCACGCACCACGGGTCGGTTATCACTCAGCAGGGCAGTATTGGCCATATTGGCAATTTTCAAACCACGCGCATCATCTACTGCTGGGCTATCCAGCTTGCTGATGCGATAAATGGCCCCAAGCGATTGGTCTTTCACCATCTGTGAAGAGGGGCAGCACAGCTTGTACCAGCCTCCGGTGTCGACCACCAAAACCGATCCATCCGCATCTTCTACCACATCGGTGGGGTGAAAATCTGGATGATCCGAAACCACCAGGTCTTTGGTGGTTGCAGACAGCGCGCTGCCCGCATTTTGCAAGGCGTGTGCCTGCACTCGCCGCAGGTTGAACTGGCACGAAAGCAGACGGTCTTTCAGCCCCAGCCTTTCCGATCGCGCCATCGTTAAGCCGGAGGGTGCGGCGGGGCCCAAATCCACCAGCACGGGCATCAGGTCTGGGCTAGTCCACACATGCTGGGGCTCACGGATGGGTGCATGATCTTTGCCCCACAACCCGCCTTCCACAGCGTGCAGCACCCCGTCACGCAGCCCGATCCCGCTACCCGGGTGATGCACAAAAGTGCAGGTGAGAAACACATCGCCCAAAGACGAGAAAGCCACCCCCACCGGATTGTCCATGCCGCCGTTCAGCACTGCTTGCCGGCCTGATCCATCAGGCCGGGCGCAAAAAATGTGTGAGCCCTTGGTGGTTAAAGTTTCACCGTTACCCAGCGGATGCTTCTGTTCCGCGAAAGCGCCTTTGGTCCAATAAATAAAACCGTCAGGCCCCACAGCCGGGCCATGCAAGTCGTTCATGCAGCCGGTGAGTGTGCCACCATCGTGCCAAAGGATTCTTTTTTCGGCCACGCCGTCATTATCAGCGTCGATCAAACGCCAAATTTTGGGAGGCGCTCCCACCCACACCTCTTCACCAACAACGCAAATCCCCTGTGGCAACATGAGGTTGTCGGCAAAAACTGTGCGGCGGTCGAATACCCCATCGCCATTATCATCCACCAGGCGAAGAACCCGGTGCGGTCGCTTCTCGGCTTGCACCGCCGCTGGCTCATTCGAGCCGCTCGATTCAGTCACATAAAGCCGACCGCGTGCGTCAAACACCGCGCTAACCGGTCTGTCAACCAGCGGTGAACCAGCCACCTGCGTGATCTTCAAGCCGGCAGGCAAAGTGAAATTGTGGCGGCCCAAAGCCACTGCGCCCGCAGGCGCCGTCGCCTGGTGAAAAAGAAGGGCAAGGGTGGCCAAAAGCACGGTGATTACTCCATGGGCCATCAAGAGGTTAGCTCAGGATTTCTTTCACCACACGCTGCGGTTCCACACCAGTCAGCCGTTGTTCCAGCCCCTGGAACTTGAAGGTGAAGCGCTCATGATCAATGCCCATGCAGTGCATGATGGTGGCATTCAAATCATTGACGTTCACCGGGTTTTTCACGATGTTGTAGCTGAAGTCGTCTGTTTCGCCAAAAACTGTGCCGGGTTTCACGCCGCCACCCGCCATCCACATGCAGAAGTTGCGTGGATGGTGGTCGCGCCCGTAGGTGTCGCGGGTCAGTGTGCCCTGCGAGTAGACAGTGCGGCCGAATTCGCCGCCCCACACCACCAGCGTCTCGTCCAAGAGCCCCCGCTGGGCCAAGTCCTTCACCAACGCCGCGGTCGGTTGGTCGGTATCTTTGCACTGGTTGCCTAGTTCTGCGGGCAGGTTGCCATGCTGGTCCCAACCACGGTGCAGCAACTGCACCACGCGAACACCCCGTTCCACCAAGCGCCTAGCCAAAATGGCGCTGTTGGCGAAGCTGCCCGGCTGGGTCACCTTGGGCCCATACATCTCCAAAATATTCTTGGGCTCGTTCGATAGGTCGGTCAGGTCGGGCACACTCGTCTGCATGCGGAAGGCCATCTCGTACTGGCTGATTCGGCCTTGCGTGTCGGGGTCTTGATATTGGTCGAATGTTCGCTTGTTCAATTGGCCCAACGCATCCAGCATTGCGCGGCGGTCTTCCGGGGCGACCCCGTCTGGGTTGCGCAAGTAAAGCACCGGGTCACCGGTGCCGCGCAATGCCACGCCGTTGTATTGGGTCGGCAAAAATCCGCTCGACCACATCCGCGTGAACAGCGCCTGACCGTTGCTCCCCTCGGGAAAGCGTGGCGTGAACACCACAAAGCCTGGCAAATTATCGCTTTCGCTGCCCAAACCATAGGCAAGCCAACTGCCAATACTTGCCTTGCCCGGAACCTCGTTGCCAGTCATCACGAAGGTACAGGCAGGATCGTGGTTGATGGCCGAGGTGTGCACCGACTTGATAAGGCACATATGGTCGACAATGCCGGCAGTGTGGGGCATCAGGTCCATATTGGCCCATGTTCCACACTTGCCAGATTGTTTGAATTTGAATTTGCTGGGTGCCACCGGGAAGCGTTTCTGCCCGCTGGTCATGGTGCTTAGCCGCTGGCCGCCCTGCACGCTGGCCGGCAATTCCTTGTCAAAATATTCGTCCAGCTTGGGTTTGTAGTCCCAAGTGTCGATTTGCGAAGGCGCGCCATTCATATGCAGATAGATCAACGCTCTTGCGGTTGGTTTGTGGTGCGGAAAACCCGGAAGTGCCGGGTGCACCTTGCCCTGGCCGGGCGCTCCAATTCCCCTGCGCACTCCCTGTGAGCCCAAAAGCCCCATGGCCAAGGCACCCATTCGCAAGCCTGTTCCCGCGAAGAACTGGCGACGCGTCTGCTCTGTGGGGATGATTCTCGGTAGTTCCATCGTTACACTCCTACCCGATTTTTTCGGGCCTTTGGTCCATGAGTCGGGTCAGTTTCGGTTGATCATTTCATCCAGGTTCATGACCAGGTTGCATACCATGGTCCAAGCGGCCAGTTCCGGCTCGGCTGTTCCTGCTGGTACGGGCAATTCCCCAACGCGCACCAGCTTGCCGGCAGCGACCGTGTCCTTGCGATATTTGGCCAATTCTTTCTCCAGCAATATCGACACAATCCGTGTTTCTTCACTGGAGGGAAGCCGCGACAAGGCCTGCCGATAAGCCAACCGGATGCGGCCCTCATCTGTTTTCTCGTTTTGAATGAGACTGGCTGCAAAGCCCCGGGCCGCCTCCACATGTTGCACATCATTCATCAGTTGCAGCGCCTGCAAAGGCGTGTTGCTTCGCTCGCGACGGGTGCAAGCTGTCTCGCGGTTGGGCGCATCGAAGTTGCTCATGAAGGGGGCGGGTGCCGTTCGCTTCAAAAACACATAAATGCTGCGGGTATACAGGTTTTCACCCTTTTCTTGGGTGTAGTTGCGGGTGTTGGATCCGGTGAACCCAACAGGTTCCCAAATGTTTGGTGGCTGGTAAGGCAATGCTCCGCGTCCGCCTTTTTTCTCCCGCAGCATCCCACCCAGATAAAGGGCGTTATCACGCAGTTGTTCGGCATCGAGACGAAACCTGGGCCCGCGTGCCAAAAGTCTATTTTCAGGATCCTTCGACCACAGCTCGGCAGGGGCTGCTGATTCTTGGCGGAAGGCACCGGAAAGAACCATTTGCCGCAGCAACTCCCGGGTGTTCCAGCCAGTGGCCCGAAACTGATAAGCCAAGTGGTCAAACAATTCAGGGTGGCTGGGAATTTCACCCTGCACACCAAAATCGCCACTACTCTTGACCAACCCAATGCCGAAAATCTGTTGCCAGAATCGATTCACGGTCACACGGGCAGTCAGGGGTTGCTCGTTCGAAAACAGCCACTTGGCCAAATCCAAACGGTTTGCCCGGCGGTCCTTCACGCCAAGTGGTGGAAATGACTTGGGTGTGTTTGGCTCCACTTTGTCGCCCGGCTTGTCGTAGGACCCGCGCATCATCACAAAACTGTCCCGGGGTTTGGCTAGATCGGTGAAAATAAAGGTCGCCGGGGTATCGGTGTCCACTTTCGCGCGCGCTGACTTTTCATCAGCCAACCGCTTACGGGCCTCCACTAATTTGGGAGAAACCGCGGCGCAAACCAAGGCCACATAGTGCCGCAGCACCTGTTCCTTCTCTGCATCGGTTCTCTTTGCATCAGGCCCATCTTTCACGAAGCCCGCAACCGGTGCGGCCACTCCGGGCTGGTCTTTGCCCTTTTGCGATTTCCACCATGCCATTAGTGATTGGGCCGCATCGCTCGATGGGTCGTTGCTGGTCTCGGCACCAATACGGTCCCAGTTCACGGTGCCGCCAAATTGAGTCAGCGCAAAACCGTTCACCTGTTTGTCTGCGGTGATTCCCAACTTAGCCGCATCCACTTCCAGCTTCACCCATTTGCCCGCCTCGGGAAGCTTGCCCATGTTCATGCGCTCGGTCGTGTTGGCTTTGCCCCAGTCGATGGCGTTGTAGTCGCCCCAGACCGCGCGGTGTAGCCACCCGCTGGTGTGGTATTGCAGCATCACCGCTTTGGGAGGGTTTTTAGGGTCGAGATACACATGGGCAAACAGTTTCGAACCCGCTACCAGGGTTTTGGCTGGCATGTTCTCAATCACATCCTGGCTCAAGCCGGCATCCGTTCGTTGCACTGCCTTTTTGCCGCTATGCACCTGGCCTTGGGCGCTCTCAATTATCTTGGTGGCATGGCCAGGGCTTGCGCTTACCTTGGCCCCTTGGGGGAAGGCATCATCAAACCACAAGTCTTCTTTTACCACCGCTGCTGGACGATCCTTGCGGCTGGCAGGGTCGCTGTACTTTTCCGCAATCGCCAGCCCGTTCAATTCAGCTTCCCTCTTGGCGATGGCCGAATCCAAGTCTAGCTTCTTCTTCAAAATGTCAGGCGTTTCCAGCTTGGCAACTGGCTGGGTTAAAAGTGCGTTTCCATCCATCGCCGGGTCAGCCGCTGAATGGAAAAAGGCATACACCGAATAAAAATCCTTGGCGCTAATCGGGTCGAATTTGTGGTCATGGCATTGGGCGCAACCTCCCGTCAGGCCGAGAAATGCCGTGAACACGGTGCTGGTTCGCTCGACCGCATTGCGGTAGATCCATTCCGCTTCAATCGAACCACCTTCGCTGGTAGTGGGGCCGCAACGCAAAAAGCCGGTGGCAATTTTTTGCTCCAGCGTCGCGTTAGGCAGCAGATCGCCTGCCAGTTGCTGCGTGCCGAACTGGTCAAATGGCAGGTTGCGGTTGAAAGCGTCAATCACCCAGTCGCGATACGCCCACATCTGCCGCTCATTGTCCAGGTGCAAGCCATGCGTGTCGGCATAGCGTGCCAGATCCAGCCAGTGCCTTGCCATTTCTTCGCCATGGCGCGGCGATGACAAATACCGGTCCACCATGCGCTCATAACCGCCCGGTGCTTGGTCTTTCAGGTACTGGTCCACTTCCGCCACTGTGGGTGGAAGCCCGGTCAGCGTGAACGCCACTCGACGGATGAGGGTTTCCTTGCTGGCTTCTGGGCGGTAGGTCAGTCCAGATTGCGCCAAACGCGCCAGAAGAAATCGGTCGATGGTGGTACCTTGTCCAACCGGTGGAGCATGATCCTTGACAGCGTCAAAGGCCCAGTGGCCTTCGTATTTGCCACCTTGCTTCACCCATTCTTTCAGCAAACCCTTTTCTCGGTCGGTTAGCACCTTCTTGGTGGAAGCGGGTGGCATGCGCTCACTTTCCACATCGGTGTGCAAGCGCTCAATCAGTTGCGACTTCTCCGGTTTGCCACCAACAACAGCAGGTTCCCCCGATTTGCCACCTTTATAAGCAGCTTCAGGTTGGTCTAAACGCAAACCGCCGTTTTTCTTGCCCGGCCCATGGCATGCTAGGCAATGTTCAGCAAGAATTGGGCGAATGTCTTTGTTGAACTGAAGATCGGCTGCCAGCACAGGCGAAGGAGCAGCCCAAACCAATGCCAACAGGCCAAGAGCCAACAGTGGGAAAAATCGCATGGGAGCAACCCTACATACTTTCAGGCGGGACCCGTTTCAAACCCCCTTATGGAGGCTGCCGGGCTAGTGAATTTAATTCTATCCTGCCAGTCCACCGCAAGATAGCGTCTGTTTTGAGTGGTAGGGCAGTTTTTAACGAAGGGGTTAACTATGGCTAAGCCCAATGGGCGAAACGCTTTATGGACAGTTCCAGCGGCTTTGGCAGCTTCAGCCAGGCCGAAGTTGCCACACAGCCAAAAGCCATTAACCGGGAAAACGCCAAACCCGGCACCACAGACTGGCAACTGACCTAATAGAAATTTGATGGCAAAGAGAAATTCCGAACCAGGCTCATCGAGGGGTATCGCTCCAGCGCCAGCGTTCGCCCGGGCCGGAAAATCAGCTTCCACCTCACTGACCTGCCCCCTAAAACAGTACCACCGGATGGTTTAAGCTTTACCCTGT
>CAIWHS010000292.1 GCA_903912515.1 uncultured Planctomycetaceae bacterium | reverse complement strand
GGTAAATCCAAACCTTCCCGAAGCAGGTTCACGCCAATAAGGGCATCAAATGCCCCCTCCCGTAATTCACGGATAATTTGGATGCGTTCAATAGCATCCAGTTCACTATGTAACCATTTGCAGCGAATTCCTGATTCTTTGAAGTAATTGGTCAAATCTTCAGCCATGCGCTTGGTAAGGGTTGTACAAAGAACCCTTTCGCCTTGGGAGGCTCTTTTGGGTATTTCTTTTGCCAAATCTTGCACCTGCCCCATCGCAGGGCGTACTTCGATTACTGGGTCCAACAAACCCGTTGGTCTTATTATTTGCTCAACGAACTCGCCTCCAGTTCGATTAAGCTCATAATCCCCTGGCGTTGCCGACATGAATAAAGTTTGTTTGCACCTGCCTTCCCATTCATCAAACCGAAGTGGACGATTATCCATGGCACTTGGCAAACGGAAGCCGTGATCTACTAGGGTTGATTTTCTACTATGATCGCCGGCAAACATTCCACGTACCTGGGGTAGTGTGGCGTGGGATTCATCAACGATGGCAAGAAAGTCTTCAGGAAAAAAGTCAATCAGCGTGTAGGGTGGTTCACCTGGATTACGACCGCTAAACCAGCGGGCGTAATTTTCAACGCCATTGCAATGGCCGGTTTCCAACAGCATCTCAATATCAAAACGCGTGCGTGCTGCGAGTCTTTGTGCTTCAAGTAATTTCCCATCAGATTTGAATTGGTTGAGCCTCAAATCCAACTCTCCTTGGATTCCTGCAACCGCCTGCTTGATTCGTTCTTCGGGGGTGACGAAATGTTTTGCCGGGAAGATGTAAATTTCATCTTCGCTACGCATTGACTGACCGGTAAGTGGATTGATTATCGACAGACCATCAATTTCATCACCGAAAAGTTCAATTCGAATTCCCGACTCTTCATAGGCAGGCCAAATATCAATTACATCACCTCGGACTCTGAATTTACCGCGGGTGAATGCGATATCATTTCGTTCGTATTGAATGTCGACAAGTTTTAGGAGCAACTCATTTCTGGCTAGCGTGGATCCCTTCTGTAAATGAATCATCATTCGTTTGTAATCGCTTGGCGAACCTAACCCGTAAATGCAAGAAACACTTGCCACAATGATTACATCGCTGCGACTGACCAAGGAACTAGTTGCAGCTAGCCGTAAGCGGTCAATATTTTCATTTATGAGGGCATCTTTTTCGATGTATATATCTCTTTGGGGGATATAGGCTTCGGGTTGATAGTAGTCATAATAACTCACAAAATAGTGAACCGCATTTGTTGGAAAAAAACCTTTGAATTCTTTGTAAAGTTGAGCGGCTAGAGTTTTATTATGGGCTAAAACAAGTGTAGGTTTTCCTAGTTTGGCGATTACATTGCTTGCGGTAAATGTTTTACCGGTTCCGGTTGCACCCATCAAAACAACTGACGATTTCCCCGAACCGAATCCACTTAGAATTTGGGCTATTGCATTTGGCTGATCGCCGCCTGGTTCAAATGGGCTATAAAGGTTGAAGCCCGCCATGAAATCTCCTTATTGAAGGATTGCTTCTTTCGGTAGGTTGATTTTAGGGCATTACCTCCAGATATGGACGCATGCGTTCAAGATTTTTTGGGCCAATGCCAGGAGCTCGAATCAAATCCTCTAGCGAAGAAAAAGGCTTGATTTCTCGAGTGGAGATGATTTTAACAGCCAATTTTGGTCCTATACCAGGAACTTGTTCCAACTCAATTTGTGATGCCTTGTTGGGATTAATTTTCAATTTGATTTGCATTTTTCTGTCCGCAACTGCGTTGTTTGGATTTGCAATGGATTGAGAATTTTCTTTGCTAGCAACCTGAAATTTAATTGGTGAATCTTCAGGGAAATGAAACCAAACAGCTAATTTGGATAAGCGGTTTTCACCGAAGCCTGGGATTAGGGATAAATCATTAATGTTTTTGATAGTTTTTGTTTTTCGAAAGCTTATAATTTCATCAGCTAATTTTTTCCCAAGGCTGGGGATCAAAATTAATTCAGCAAGAGACGCTGTGTTCGGATCAACTGGTGCTGCAATTGTTTTGGTCCAATCCTGATTGTTATTTTGGTCTGTAAAATGCTGAAGTAAGTTATCACCCTGATTTGCTGAAAGTATTGCTACAAGGCCACTAGCTAAAAAGACCAACACCCATGCTGAAGGAGATTTTGGTGTTTCTGGATTTATCTTTTCCATAAAAACACCCAGTGTTTTGGTTATAGTTTTCATTAGAAGCCCGTTTTATTTTTGCAGTGAGGGCTCGTTTGGCTAGTTCGATTTCTCGGCAGTTATCATAATATAACGGCTAGATTGTGCTAGGACATTGAATGAGTCAAGGAGGAATCGGTCAATACGTCGTAGTGGATCCCTGAAAGGGCCTAAGGGAACAAATCGTTCAGCCGCGCCTAATAAATCCCAGAAAGAAATATTCACATTTTCAAAATGGCTTCTAAAAGATTTAATGTACGATTCATCTAGGGGCGTTTCATCCGAAGTTCGCGCTTTCCCGGGGTATGGCACGCTGGAACGAATAAGCTTGGTAAGAATTGACCCACGCCAAGGGTCGCATAAGACAATTTTCCCCCCTGGTTTAAGAATTCGGTGTAGCTCTATGGATGCAACCTCGGCATCAATATGGTGAAGGATTGCGTTTCCCCAAACAGCATCCAGGCTTTCATTTGCCAAAGGGAGACGGCAAGCATCGCCTTGGAAAATCTTAATGTTTTGATCCGCAAAATTTGCTCCGGAGCGGAGTTTTGCTTCTTGGCAGTAAGTATAAGCCAAGTCAGTTGAATAAACGGTGGCCCCACAGTGAGCTAAATAGACACTTGCCATTCCGTGGCCACAGCCCCAATCAAGTACATGCTTTCCGGAAACATCCCCAAGAGATTTCAGTCCAGGTTCAATCCAGGATGCATGACGGGCATATACTTGATCATTTTGAGTTAGACTTGCCTTAAAGTTAATTTCCGATTGCCGCTTAACAGCTTGAGCCTCGTGAAATTGTTTTTCATCGTTTAGGCGTTCAATTTTGCTTTTGGGCATGGGCAGCTATTTCAAGCAATTGGCGTATGTTTCTGGATCGAAACCAATCACAAGTGTTGGCCCAACAGAAATTGTGGGGGCTCTCAAATTTCCCGATGGGCCAACCAATAAACCTAATATCGCCGCCGGCGTTACTTCTTCATTCTTGATATTTATCTCGATTGCTTTTTTGCCTTTTATAGAAACAATCTTTTTGTGTTTTTGAGCCAGTTCGATCATTTC
>CAIWHS010000291.1 GCA_903912515.1 uncultured Planctomycetaceae bacterium | reverse complement strand
TGCAGCCTGCGGTGGCGGTGGTGTTTGGTGGCGCAAGCGGAAAACTGCCAAAAACCAGGCCGAGCCGGAGCCTCAAGCCGAGGTATAAAAATCACGGCCTTTTATTCCGTTGAACGCGTCCTAGCAGCATCCCAAGGCAAGGCCTTGGGATGCTTTGTTATTTTACACTCTGGAACATGGGAATTTAATCTAAAACAGACCGCCACTCCGGTTTTTGCCCACAATCCTTTACCCGTATTGCGCATGGCAAGGCCATAATTTGCCAGATGCCCTAGGGCGTGAGCGAACCTGTAGACCTTCAATGGCAACATTGATGTGGAGGCCCCCGTCGCCTACTTGGGCGGCAAGGCCAGCACGGTGACCACCACCCATACCAATGGCAATTTCATTGTCGAAGCCGACCAGACCATCCGCACGGCCATGGCCCCGACGCCGTTCTTCAATACTTCGGTGCCGGCCATCACCGTCGGCCAGGGCGGCAGCCTCCGGGCCTGGTCTACCGATGGCACCGCGCTGACCGCGCCCCTCACACCCTTCATGGGTTACCAGGGTGTGCCGCGCTTCAATATCGATTCCGACCTCAACGGCGACGGCATCGCCGACATGGTCTCGGTGCCACAGCCGGGTGTCGCGCCGCACATGGTTGTCTTCAGCGGTAAGGACATGTCGGTTCTGCGCAGCGTGTATGTCTTCGACCCGCGCTTCCTGGGCGGCGTGAATGTTACCACAGGTGATGTGGATGCCAACGGCGTGGCGGATATCATTCTGGCCGCAGACGCTGGCGCCACGCCGCATGTGGTGGTGATTTCGGGTGGTACTTGGGAGGTGATGGCCAGCTTCTACGCCTTTGACAAGTCGTTCAAGGGTGGCTTGCGCTTGGCGACGGCCGACGCTGACGGTGATGGCGTGCTTGACATCATCACCTCCACAGCATCGGGCCCTATCTCTCATGTGGTGGCCTTCGGTAACCTGGGCCAATCGGTTATCAGCAGCTTCTACGCCTTCCCCGAGGCGGTGAAGAACGGTGTGGAGATAGCCGCTGCCGACCTTAACAACGACAACATCGCCGAGCTGATCCTGGGCACCTCTGGTGGCACCAGCCAACAGGTGGGCATCTACCGCGGCAATCCGAACGCCATCGATTACTTCATGGCCTACGAAAACTGGAACGGTGATGTCCGCGTCGGCTCGGTGAAGACCGCCGGCAAGACCCTCATCACCACCGGCCCAGGCCAAGGCGCAGGACCCAATGTCCGCACCTTTGACCCGGATTCCTACGATCTGCTCGACAGCTTCTTCGCGGGCAACGAGTACGACCTCTCGGGTGTGACCCTCTAAGGCCCAAAAGGCCGGGCGAACTGACCAGAAGGTAAGGGGGGCAAGCGATGCTTGTCCCCCTTGCGGGTTTTTATCCGGGCTATGCCAGCGCTAGATTCAGATCGCCCGACGGGCTGAATGGCGTGTGGGTGGCGGCCAGCAGTCCGGTGATCGCAAATCGCATGGCATGGCATCCCACTGGTTCTGACCGGTGCAAAGGTATCGGCACTCCATTGCATCCGGAAAAAAACCATTGCCCTATTCAGGCTGATACTTCGCTGCAAGCCGTTCGGCCCCAGCCAGCGCTGGCGTGCCGGCATACTCTTGACGCAGCCGTTCTAGAGCCTGGTTGAGCGGCGCCAGCAGATCAGCGTTGGCCGTGCGGAAGGCCGGTTTTGACGGCTCAAAAGACTTCGGCCGGCGACTGAGTTGCGCGTCATAAGCGCGCACCCTCTCTTGCAGAATCCGCGCCCGCAGCTCCCGTTGCACCTCGGGGTCGTTCCGAAGGGTAGTCAGTGCCCGCGCAATCTCCGCCGCGAAAGAGGTCCCCCGCCAACGCTGGTCCATCCCCTCTAGATCGCAGAAAGCCACCGCCTTGTCCGGTCCGGCCTGACTGTCTTTCAGACTTTGGTGCGGTCCGGCCAGAATAGCCTCCACCAGACGGGTTTTCCAGGCCCGCGATACTGGATCGGCCGGGGTCAGCTTCTCCAGCCTTGCCAGTACAGCTGGCGGCTTGTCACCCTGCCGCAATGCCTTGTCAATCGCCAGCAAGGGCGCAGGTGGCCGTTCATCCCCTGCTTCGTCGTCGGTGTCCCGGGCAGCTGCATCGGCTGTCAGATCCCCCACCAGCTGACGCGCGACCAATTCGGCATCGTACGGTGAACCTGAAAACCGCGCCTGCCCCAGACTGTCAAACACCACCGTGTGCGGCAGCTTGCCCAGCCCGGGATTGCGCGCCAGACGCGGCACCAGGGTCACGCTCAGTGCCGGCGCCCGTTGCGCGGCGGCCCGTCGCACCTCGGCCCGATCGGCACTTGTGCTGGCATGGCTGGCCAGCACACTCAGCCCATGCTCCGCCAGTTCCCGCTGCAATTCCGCTGACCGGGCCAGCGCCTGCAGGTCATCGGCACTCTTGGCGGCAAAAAACAGCAGCACCACCACCCGCCCCATAAGCGCACGAGCCGAAGGGGTGGGCGGACCGCTGGCCAGCTCGCCAGCCTGAAAATCCCCCAGCGACATCGCCACTTTTGGCAAATCCTCGCGCGTACTGATGGCCACCTTGGGGGTCCGGCTTGCCGCATTCTCAGCCCCGGACCAAAGACGGGCCAGCAACTGGAAAGTCACCGGATCGTGCTGGCGCAGTTCATCCCGGTCGCGCGGAAAATACTGCAACCTGTCGAGATAAGCACACGACATCTCAGCAAAAAACTCGGCGGCACTCGTGGCGGCATACGAACCGCGCTCCAGCTTGCCACGCTCGAGGGCCTGCAGGTAGGCAGCCTCGATCTGCGGGTTGTTGAAACCCAGAATGGTATGATGCACTGCGTGAACCACCTCGTGAAGCAGCACACACCGGTCGCTTTGCTGGCCGGGCTGGTGGTCGCGGGTGAGGTTCCGCATCGACAGGATAGAGATGTTGTTCGCCTTCAGCGGATTCCTGCCCGATTGCAGCATGCCACGCTGCGAGCCGCCGTAGTACACCGCCAGAGCGTTCCCTTCCCTGCCATTGCCCAGCGGCTGCACTTCATCCCATTCGGCCCAGATGACCAGCTTGCGCAATTCAGCCAGCGCCTGGGTGTGGACTAACCGCCCCAGAATCTTCAACTCTCCCTCAAGAACCTGCAGGGGGCTTATGGTCTGCTTCTCGGGCGGCTCAATCACCCGGGGATCGGCCAGCACCGTGAAACCAGCCAATTGCAAGGTACGGTAGCCCGGCACCCTGACCGGCAATTCCGTCAAATCCACCCCGCCGAGGTTTTTTTTCACGGGCATCTGCCCGGAAGTCAGCAGCAGTGCGGCAGCCAGGCACAAAAGCATGCGATACCCTCTTGTGAAATCATCTCGCGCCAGTTTAGCCTCTAGGTTGCGCCACCACGAGAAAATGTTGCGAAATCGGAAAAAATTCCACCATGCCCAACCCGGTAGACCGTCGCGCGGCCCTGGCCACCCTGAGCACCCTGGTCGCCGGCCTGACTCCCAGGGTACACGCGGCCCGGGAAGATTCCCGGGCGGAAAAGGCCCTCCAAAACTTTCTCGACACCTGGGTGGTCAACGAAAAACCTCCGGTTTGAGTCTGGCGGTGGCCCGCGACGGCAGGCTGGCCCATGCGGTGGCCGCCGGGGTGGCTGACCCGGCCACTGGCGAGAAACTCACACCCACCCACCTCTTCCGGGTGGCCAGCGTTTCCAAGCCACTCACCGGCCTGGTGGTGGCCCGCCTGATCGAGTGCGGCCTGCTCAAGGCTGATGCGCCGGTGCACGCCCTACTCGGTCTGCCCAAACCCCGGGACGAACGCTGGACCCAGGTGACCGTGGAGCAGTTGCTGCGCCATACCGGCGGCTGGGACTGCGACAAGTCGTTCGACCCGATGTTTCGTTCC
>CAIWHS010000290.1 GCA_903912515.1 uncultured Planctomycetaceae bacterium | reverse complement strand
TTGGGCCATTTCTGTCGCCCTGATGAAACTATAAATCGGATTTAAAACCGTTCAACCCCAGTCCATTCACTTTTTTTTGATGTATTGCCATAACTCCTATTATATTAAGTACTTAAACATTTTTAAAACTGACTGAAGCGCTTTGACAATCCGGGAAACATCGGAAAGGCTACCCCAATGCCCTAAGGGATACTGCGCCTTTCGGCTCCAATTCGGCCGTTCCTTCCATGTTCCGGGCACATTTTGCGGGTCTGGCGATAACCACAGATCCTCAGCATTGACCAACACTGCAGATGCCTCGCTTTCCGCTAAAAATTTAGTCAATTGAATAAACACCTCCAAGGGATTCACTTCCAAGGTGGGATCAAAAGGCGCCCCCCCTTCCCCTTCAAGCCCGACATATCGTGGAGATTCTTCCGATACTGAAGATTCCGCAGACAATCCCAGCCAACGAAGCACCTCTACCCGCAATTCCCTTCTGGCATTCGCTTCCTTGTTTGCCTCATCCGCATCCAAAAGCATCAGGTCCTGCCGGTCCAAAATATCCAAGCCTTTCCAAAAGGCCAAAAACGTTGGCAAATCATGAGTGTTCAAGCTTGCGATTGAACCCTTTGAAGGACGGTCCATAGCCATCTCGCCGTGACAAAATGAAAACTGGCCCACAAAAAGCCTGTGAATTCCTCGAACATCCATTTCCGGCCTAACAGCCGCTGGCACGGTCCCCAAATCCTCGCCGGCAAGGCTACAATTATTACGGATGGAATTTAGGCAATATATGGCATACAATTCTTCATAGGGGTATTTGACATATGCCCCCTCCTTGGCACCCAGCCCCCAAGGAACCCAATACAAACGATGTAGCCCCATCACATGATCAATACGCAGCAAACCTGCCAAACGCATATGGTGGTCAAGAACCTCTCGTAGATAGGAATAACCATCCAGTCGTTGCCGCCATGGATGAGGCGGTGGAAAACCCCAATCCTGCCCCTTGGTGAAAAAAGAATCCGGCGGTGCCCCAGCTGAAACCTTGGGAGCGAATACATTGCCAAACCGGTACACATCAAAACCATCCCCATGCACACCTATCGGCAAATCCAGATACAACCCAGGCCCGCCAGTAGCTTGGGCTCGTTTGGCAAGCACACCTACTTGCTCCTCGGCCCAAAACTGCCAAATGGTCCGTTGGCGAACCAGTTTCAAAAATTCGCGAGTACTCTCTATCCCCTCCCCACCTTTGGGCCAGCTATGCCAGGATTTTTGAAAATAATGATGTTTTGCTCTGAAACGAGCATATTCCACAACCATTGGCCGGGCCTTTTCAAAGGCCTCCAAGGCTGCCGCCCTTGGACCTTCTTCAGGAAATACCGTCGCCAAATCTTCAAGAATTGGTCGGATATGCCGCATCACACGTTCATGTTCAACAAGGCTTGTATCTTTTAGTCGCTGGCTTTCTGCAAGCCATTCAGGGGCCAGCATTTTTGCCCTACCAAGATCGGATAAACCCAATTCAGGTATTTTATCTAAATCCAGATACAATTCGTTCCAAAAAAGCCTCGAAGCGGGCGAATACGGACTTGGTTCACACGGGTTTTCACTGAGCCCTGCAAGCATGGGTAAAGTTCCAACCAACCCGCCTCCATGTGCCCCGGTCCATTCCAGCAAATCCCCTAAATCTGTGTAGGTGCCACAACCATGGTTTTTTTCTGAGCGCATTGCATGAACTGGCAAAAAGATACCCCACTTGCCAGACTTGCCGTGCAAGGGCTTTTGATAAGCCTTTTTC
>CAIWHS010000289.1 GCA_903912515.1 uncultured Planctomycetaceae bacterium | reverse complement strand
TTAGAATTTCAGCAATGGTTTCATATTTCAAGTTGTCCAAGTCTTTCAGAATTAAAACGCTTCTATGTTCAATGCTTAAGGTGTTAAGCGTTGTTAGGACCTCATTTCGCTTTTCCGCCGTTTCCATTTGGAAATGTGGGGCATCTGAAGGCTTGCACTTGGAGGCCAATACTTCGTGCAAGTTATCTTTTCCTCCCCCATCCCACTGGCCCCCAACCGGTTTTCTTTTCCTCTTGTGGCTAATGGCGGCATTGACCGCAATTCTGTAAATCCAAGTTGAAAACTTTGAATGTCCCTGAAATTTTCCAAGATTGAGAAAAGCGTTTAAAAATGCCTCCTGAAGTATGTCTTGGGCATCTTCGGTATCCCTGAGGAGGCGAAATAGGACATGGAACAGGCGGGCTTGGTTTTGGGCGATAAGAATGCCAAAGGCGTCCTGATCTCCGGCTAATGACTTGCTTACCAAGTCCATTTCTGAACCTGATTCAGAGCTTAAGCCTTCAGTCAATTTAGGGGAGAAATCTTGCACCATGCACCGATCCTCCTCAGCTAATCATATCTTTGACACACCTAGGTTAAGCAAAGTTCCGCCTAGTGCTTTTCATATCATTAGATTACTGGGTGGGGTGTATGTTTGGCAACTAATTTACAAATTAAAACACTGAATTTATTAGGTTCTAAGTTTTTTGGGCACGCTTTAAAAACAAAAGAAGCCCTAGCATAATCACAGAAGAAATTAGCAAGGCCGCAAAATGAGAAGTATTAGGGGCAGTATGGCAAGGAAAAAAAGTGGGCTAGATGTGACTGGCAAAGTTATGGATCAAACGAATTTTGAAAAAATAATCGTGCGTGGAGCTCGAGAGCATAATCTTCAAGCCGTCAACTTGGAAATACCTAAGAACCAGCTAATTGTGTTTTCGGGTGTTTCAGGTTCCGGAAAATCTTCGCTAGCTTTTGATACCTTGTTTGCTGAAGGCCAGCGAAGGTATGTCGAATCCCTTTCCAGTTACGCTCGGCAGTTCCTCGGTCAGCTCCCGAAGCCCGATGTCGAGTACCTTGGAGGACTAAGTCCTTCAATAAGCATTCAGCAGAAAACGGCAGGTAGAAATCCAAGATCAACAGTTGGAACTATCACAGAAATTCATGATTTTCTAAGGGTCTTGTATGCAAGGGTGGGTGTTGGCCACTGCCCACAATGTCAAGGGGTGATCCAGGCTCAAGGAAGGGATCAAATTCTTGAAAGTGCCTTGGCACTTGATTCCGGAACACCGGTTTATGTTCTGGCGCCCGTGGTAAAGGGCCAAAAGGGGGAATTTAAGGATCTACTTGAAGGCTTTAGGAGAAAGGGTTTCCTGCGGGCCCGCGTGGACGGTGACATTGTTCAACTTGATTCCGATTTAAACCTTGATCGAAAAATCAAACACAATATTGAAGTGGTTATTGACAGGCTAAAGGTAGGCCCCGATGCGCGGGGCCGTGTTTCTGAGGCAATTGAAACGGCTTTGAATTTGGGGAACGGGGAGCTGATACTTTCGATATCGAGCTCTCCTTCCCCTTCTTCTTCCCGCGATGATTCAAGCCACTCGTTTTCCGACCGCTTGTTTAATTCCCGTTATGCCTGTGCCAAATGTGATCTGAGTTTTACTGAGGCAACGCCGCAGCTTTTCAGCTTCAACAGTCCTCTTGGGATGTGCAAGAACTGCGATGGTTTGGGGGCAATGCATACTTTTGATCCGGAATTACTGATTCCAGACGATTCTCTTAGCTTCCATGGTGGGGCGGTTCCTCTGGTAGGCAAACTCACCGGAATGGGGCGCTGGCGGAAACACATCTTTGAAGGGCTTGGCAAGACACTCGGAATTGATTTGAAAAAACCCTGGAAGAGTTTGCCCCTCGACCATCGTTCATGGCTTTTAGATGGTTCAGGCGATAAACACATAACTTTTGAATGGAAACAAAGGGGCGGAGGTGTTTGGAAGCACGGGGGAAAATGGGAGGGAGTTGTTCCCCAACTGATGGCCAGTTTTCGTAAAGCCGCTTCAGGGCCCAGAAGGCTTCAACTGGAAAAATATATGCGAACCATGCGATGCCCCGCCTGCGGAGGTGGGCGTCTAAATTCGCAGGCTAGGGCTGTTCGTGTCTCGGGCTTGACTCTGGTTGAAGCGGAAAGGTTGCCAATTGAGGAGCTTGCCCAATGGCTTGCACCCGCGGAGGGGGCCTTGGAAAAGGGCCTCGATTCAACCCAATTCATTATTGCTTCAGAGGTGTTAAAGGAAATTCGAGGCAGGGTCAAGTTCCTGCTGGATGTGGGGCTCGATTACCTCACGCTAGAAAGGCAAGCCCCCACACTTTCAGGGGGAGAAGCCCAACGCATACGCTTGGCCGGTCAAATTGGCTGTGGTTTGGTAGGGGTCCTTTACATACTAGATGAGCCTAGTATTGGTCTGCATCCTCGTGACAATGATCGATTGATCCGAAGTTTGCAAAGGCTAAGGGACATTGGAAACACCGTGATCGTTGTTGAACATGATGAAGACACAATGCTAGCGGCAGATTGGATTGTCGATTTCGGGCCAGGGCCTGGTGTGTTGGGTGGACATGTGGTGGCCAGTGGTGATTTGGAAACAATCAAATCAGTGCCGGATAGCCTTACAGGAAATTACCTGACAGGGGCAAGGGCTATCCCGATTCCGGCGAAGCGTCGGAAGGGTTCGGGTTTTTCGATCAATGTTTTAGGGGCCAGGCACCATAATTTACGTGGTATTGATGTTGATTTCCCGCTTGGTAAATTGATTTGTGTTACCGGGGCAAGCGGCTCCGGAAAAAGTTCCCTAATCAACGATATCCTCCGTCCCGGCCTCGCAGCCTTGATGAAAACGGGACCGCGCACTGATTCCGATGAGGTTGAAGATGTTGCCTCCGATGGGGTGGGGGACCATGATCGGATTGATGGGGTAGAGAATGTCTCCCGAGTAATCAGTATTGATCAGGCACCAATTGGTCGGACTCCCCGGTCCAATCCAGCCACCTACATCAAGCTTTTTGACGAAATCAGGCTTCTTTTTTCAATGATGGCGGAGGCGAAAGCCAGGGGATATGGGCCAGGGCGATTTAGCTTCAATCGGCCTGGCGGAAGGTGCGAGGCCTGCGAGGGAAATGGCTCAACCAAATTGGAAATGGATTTTCTTGCCGATGTTTGGGTGAAATGTCCAGTTTGCGATGGTAGAAGATTTAACCATGAAACATTACAGGTCAGGCATAGGGGTAAAAATATTCAAGAAATCTTGGATATGGATGTTGCCGCAGCACTACAGCATTTTGAAGCCATTCCGCGAATCAAGTTGATGCTGGAAACCTTGCATGCGGTTGGTTTGGACTATCTTAAGCTAGGACAGTCGGCACCCACTTTGTCCGGTGGAGAAGCTCAAAGGGTGAAGTTGGCCCGTGAACTATGCAAAAGAAGTGATGGGGGGACGCTATATATCTTGGATGAACCGACAACTGGCCTCCATTTTGAGGATGTTCGCAGACTTTTGGAAGTCCTTCATGGGTTTGTAGACAGGGGTAACTCGGTCCTAGTGATCGAACACAATTTGGATGTTATCAAAACGGCAGATTGGGTGATAGATTTGGGCCCTGAAGGCGGGAGTCGTGGTGGCGAGCTGATTGCCGTTGGTACTCCTGAAACGGTTGCCAAGTCACTTAGGTCCCATACCGGTGTGGCTTTGGCAAGGCTGTTGGGCCGCAAAAAAAAGGGAATTGCCCAAAAAGACAATAAATCGCAAAAGCGCCCTGCCCTGCCCAATAAAAAACCGCAAGGAAAAATTCTGGATATTCAAGTGAAAGGGGCATTTCAACATAACCTTAAAAATGTTTCTCTTGAAATTCCCAGGGCTAAGACAACTGTTTTTTGTGGCCCAAGTGGTTCGGGCAAAACCAGTCTGGCTATCGATACCATCTACGCTGAGGGGCAGCGCAGATATGTTGAATCTTTATCGTCTTACGCAAGGCAGTTTTTGGGCCAAGTGGAGAAGCCCAAGGTGGAGCAGATCACTGGGCTTAGTCCTGCGATTTGTATCGAACAAAAAACAGCAAGCAAATCGCCTCGTTCAACAGTTGGCACGGTTACCGAAATTCATGATTATTTGCGAGTGCTCTATGCTCGTTTAGGGACTCCTCATTGCGTTCATTGCAAATCGCCGGTGGGTTCCCAGTCTGCAGACGAAATCATAGGGCGTATTCAGTTGATGCAGGATGGAACCCGTTTCTACCTTTTGGCGCCGGTACAAAGGCGGGGGCAGGAAACAATCGGTGAAATGCTGGATGGAATGAGGCGGGATGGCTTTGCACGGGTCCGTATCGACGGGATTTCGTATGAAATCGACAAAGCACCCGAAATCGATCACAGGCGCAAGCATTCAATTGAAGTAGTTGTTGATCGCTTGGTTGTAAAGCAAGGGCAACGGGCAAGGCTTGCGGATGGGGTTGAAAAAGCCCTCTCTATTGGCAAAGGCATTTTAAAAATCGCCCAGGTTGATCTGTCTAAACCGGAAAAAGAATGGCAGGTTGAAACATTCAGCAGGCTGCTTTCGTGCCAAGATTGTGGAAAAGGTTATGCCCCATTGGAGCCGCACCATTTCTCCTTTAACAGTCCTTTGGGATGGTGTTCCAGTTGCGAGGGGTTGGGTTTCCAAAAAGGAACCCAGGAAAATATCGTAATCAGGGATGTCAAAGAAAGTTTGCGTGGCGGCGCCTTGGCAGGGTGGCCAGCCTTGGCAGTTGGAAACCCGTTTGCCGATTTTGCTGCGGCAATGTGTGCCCACCTTAAAGCTGGTTTGGATGATCCTTGGGTGGATCTGTCTTCGCTTGTGAGAAAATCAATTCTCCATGGTTTTTCTGATGGCCAATTGGTTTCTTTCCATGAATCTGGTGGGAGGATTGGGTACGAGGTTTCCTATAAGGGAGTTTTTCCAGCCTTACGGGAAGCTGCAAAATCAAGTTCTGAATTGCGGGATCGAATGGAGTCTTTGGTTGGCGAAGTAGCCTGCAGTGGGTGTGATGGAAGTCGTTTGATGGCGGAATCAGCGGCTGTAAGGTTGGATTTTGATGGTAATTCAAAGTCCATTCAATTAGCTCAGTTTCAGTCGCTTTCTCTAGTGGAGGCGCTACAGAAAATCACTGATTTTGATTTCCAGGGTAATAGGCGTTCTGTGGCCGCAGAATTGGTTCGTGAAATTAGGGACAGGCTTACTTTTTTGGTCGAGGTGGGACTTGGGTACCTTTCCCTAGATAGACGAACACCAACATTATCGGGTGGGGAAGCCCAAAGAATTCGCCTCGCCAGCCAAATAGGTAGTGGTTTGACCGGTGTTTTATATGTTTTGGATGAACCGACAATTGGGCTACATCCCAGGGATAATAAGCGCTTGCTGGCTGCGCTCACCCGATTGCGAGACTTGGGAAACACATTGCTGATGGTCGAACATGAGCGTGAAGTCCTTGAATGGGCCGACCATTTGGTCGATTTTGGACCGGGTGCCGGTGATTTGGGAGGCAGGGTTACTTCAAGTGGTGTTTTAAACAAAATCTGCAAAGATCCGCGATCTCTAACAGGAAATTATTTGGGTGGCAAAAAGGCTATTCCAATGCCTGAAAAACGAAGGATTTTTACCGACTCGCCATTAGGAAAGGTGATTAGTGCTGCTGAAATTCCAAGTTTGGTTATTCGCGGTGCAAGGCAAAACAATCTTGCCAATTTGACTGTTTCTTTTCCTCTTTCCTGTTTTGTGGCTGTTACAGGGGTAAGTGGGTCAGGTAAAAGCTCCTTGGTAAATGAAGTGCTTAGGAACACTCTTGCTAGAAATTTGCATGGGTCCCCTACCCCGTCCGTAGCCTTGGATGGGATCGATGGCATGGGTTTGATCGACAAGGTTATCGATGTTGGGCAAGAACCAATTGGCACCTCCCCGCTTTCCAACCCCGCAACATATACGGGTTTGTTTGATCTTATTCGCGAACTCTTCGCTCGCTTGCCCGATTCAAAAATCAGGGGTTGGCAGCCGGGCAGGTTTAGTTTCAATCGGCAAGGCGGTCGCTGCGAATCCTGTCAAGGTAACGGTCAGCGCAAGATTGAAATGCACTTCCTACCCGATGTTTGGATAACTTGTGAGTTTTGTAAAGGCAAGCGCTATAACCTTGAAACTCTTGATGTGCGATTTAAAGGTAAAAGCATTTCTGATGTCCTTGAAATGAGGGTAGCAGAGAGCTTGGAATTTTTTGAAAAATTGCCCAAAATTCGTCATTTGCTTTCCACACTGAATGATGTGGGTTTGGGTTATATGAGGCTTGGGCAAGCTGCCCCTACACTGTCCGGGGGTGAGGCCCAGCGTGTCAAGCTGGCGACAGAGCTTGCCAGGCCCTCTACAGGAAAAACCCTTTACATATTGGATGAGCCTACCACAGGGCTCCATTTTGACGATGTTGCCAAGTTGGTTGAGGTGCTTCATAGATTGGTGGATGGCGGTAATACAGTGGTAGTTGTCGAGCACAACTTGGAAATCATCAAAAATGCCGATTGGATTATCGAATTAGGCCCAGAAGCCGGTATCGAGGGTGGCCAACTGGTTAGTCAGGGCCGTCCGGAGGCAGTCGCATTGGGAGTTTGGGAGTCTTTTGATGGATCAACCCAGTTGGAGGGAGGCAAACCTGGCCCAACGGCTGTTTATCTTAACCGCACATTGAAAGAAAGCCCCAGACAAATAAGAACTAGGCCAGATTTAAGTTATGATTTAGAGGTAGTTGATTGTGAAGATGATATCGACCAAATCATTCATGCTGGCAAATTGCCGTGGGAAGAGGATGGCAAAAAATGGCATTCCCAAACCCGGATCACAACAGATGGCAAACCATGTAGGTGGGATGGTCAAATCTTGGTCTGGATTGATGCAGAAGTTAAAAAGCTAGGTGGCTTCAAATCCTTTGATTGGAATGACAGGTCTGTTGTAGAATGTTCCTCCGGATTGGTCAAAAAACCTGCCACATGGTTTTTTCATGGAATGACTGGGACGGAATGGCTAGTGCGGTTGGTTTTTCGTGTTGCTAAAGGAACATTCGATCAGGATGAAATTGAGAAGCTATTGGGAATTAAGCCTTTGGACCAAACTGAAGGCCTTCAGGTTTATGGTTCAGAACCGCGAGTTCGAGTCGCTAATTTGAAGAAACAGCATTGGCAAGTGGTAACTATTTTAGCTCATTATCTTGAGGAGGTGAAAACAGCTAGTTTTAGGGAATTTTTGTCCCAAGCAGGGGCGTCCTATCAATCTCAAATTCAGAAAATGAGTGATTCCTCAGGAGAATTCATGCCCTGGCAGCTTTTGAGGGAAAAATGGCACTTGTCCGATAAGGGGTTCACTCCGGGTAAGGGAAGGCGCTGGGATGCTGCATTGTTGCCCGAGTTGCTAGGTATTATTCGAAAAGTGATGCCAACAGCAATCTGGGAACTTGACAAGCGAGATGTCATAAATGTTCGCCTTACCGAGGGGGGTAGAATTTGGGCGGTTTTAAGGACAAAGGATGCAGATACATTGGTGTTGCGCATGCAAGGCCCAGCCGGGGGTGTGAACTTGTCCCATTTGGCTGGCTTGGGCTTGACAAGAAGCATTAAAATGGGGGCCTCTGGGACGAATATAGTTCAAATTGCATTTTCCGCGGCTTCCGATTTTGCCCAGGAAAAAGTCAGACCATTTCTGGAAAAACACGCCGAAATGGTGCGGGAGTGGGTTGAGGCATGATCCTGATCTGAAAGACGGGGGCAAAAAAGGTGAAAACTAAATTGGGATTATTGACTCAACACTACAAGTGTTGATATAAATATTTAAACCTTTCTTAGAGAATGGTGGCAAGGATGCCTAAGCGATGACTAATGTGTTTGCATTACTTGCAAGGTCAAGGCATGGGATTGCCTGAGGATTCCAAATCCGGAGCCTTTCCACACCAACTTTTTCAGGCTGGTGAGAGTACTACTGCGCCTACTCCGAGCCGTTTTCCCGATGATGCCAATAGCCCTGTGACAGTTGTAAGCGACAAATCGATTCAATCCCCTTTCAATTTGCCCGAAGATGTATGTGGGCTGAAGCTTGGCCACTACGAATTGATTCGCCAGTTGGGTGTAGGGGGAATGGCTGCCGTTTTGTTGGCAAGAGATACTCAATTAGACCGGCTGGTGGCATTAAAAGTTTTACCGCCTGCAAGTGCCTTAGACCGCGATACTTTGGACCGATTCCATCAGGAAGCAAAGAGCGGGGCTAAGCTGGATCATGAAAATATTGCCAGAGTTTATTCATCCGGGGAGGATCAGGGCCTACATTTTTTGGCGTTAGAATACATAGAGGGAGATACTTTAAAAACGCTGATAGATTGCAAGGGCAAGCTTTCTGTTCTAGAAGCGCTTCCTTACCTTTATCAGGCTGCCCTCGGCTTAGATCACGCTGCCGCTAAAGGTGTTGTGCACCGGGACATAAAACCTTCCAACTTGCTGGTCACTCGCCAAGGCAAGTTGAAACTGGTGGATTTAGGCTTGGCACGCAGCCTCGATGCTCCAGCGGAAGAGGCGTTGACCCGGTACGGTGCCACCCTTGGCACATTTGATTACCTGTCACCTGAACAGGCATTGGATCCAAGGAAGGCAGATTCTAGGAGTGATATTTATTCGTTGGGATGTACTCTTTACCACATGTTGACAGGTAAGTCACCAGTTCCGGATGGTACTGCTGCGGTTAAGCTAGCGTTCCACCAGCAATCCAAACCAGTGGATCCGCGTCGATTTTGCCCCGAAATTCCCCAAGCTGTAGTGGGTCTTTTCGAGAAGATGGTTGAAAAAAAACCGGAAAACCGTTTTGCAACTCCTGCAGAGTTGATTAGTGCGGTTGAAACAGTGGCCCAAGGTTTGAAAGTAAGGCTGTCAAAGACTTCCTCTCCCCAGATTTTAAGCGGAAAAATTCGTTTAACGGCCCTGACTGGAATTCTTTTGCTTGCATTGGTTACTTCATTGTTGTTGCTATTCGCCTCTCGCCAAAAGGAAACCGGTCCAGATTTACAATCAAACAAATCCCCGGGTTTGCGGAAAAGTACCGCTGGATCTGGAGGTCAGTTGCCAACGGCTGGCCCACTTCCCCAACAAGAACAAGTGGCCCTTTTCGATAACAAGGATGCCGGTGCGTCTGAATTGGCTGAATGGCTTATTTTAAATTCGGGAAAGGAAAAGCTTGAGATAGTTCTTCATGGTGATTTGGATTTGAGTGACATTCGGGATAGGTCCGACGCAGGATTGGTTGTGAACGCAAAGGATGTGGTGATTCGCTCGGCCCATCCAGGTCGTCGTGCCACCATTCGTTATCAATTTGACGGCAGGGTTGTTTCAGATGCCTGGGCTATGTTGGCTCTGGATTCCGAAACCGTTCAATTGGATGGTATTCGGTTCATGCTTGATGCCCGTGAATCGGCCAACGAATTCAGGGCCTTGGAATTGCGTGGTTCCAAATTGTCGGGTCTTACTGTCGAAAGGTGCGAGTTTCTTCAGTCCGGTTCTGTCAAGGATGAAAGAAGAAGAATGTCCTCCTTGGCAATCAACTGCCAAGGAATCGCCCCGGCAGTCCTCATTCGAGACTCGGTTTTTTTTGGATTTAAGGAAAGCTCTCCAGTCGGAGATATCCGCCCTGATTCAGTAAGGCTATTTGGTGGGGCATACGGCGGACAAGATGCGATTTTAGCGCGGGGCTATTACCGCGAGATTCGTTGTGAAAACTGTCTTTTCGGGCCTCATGTTAATTGTTTTAGGCTTGAGGGAATGATGCGTGGGCCGGGCGAAAATCCGCGGCCTAATTCAGAAAAAAACGGAGCAAGCCCAACCGGTGGTATGCCAGTTCCGGGGGCAATGATTCCCGGAATGACAATGATTCCTGGAATGCCTCCACCGAGCTTGGTTGAGGCTGGTCCCCTAATCAATGGTGATGGAAGTATCAGTTTGTTGAATTCCAGTTTCCTGATTGGCGAAACAGGGACTATTGCCTCAATATTGCCGGGAACATCGGCAGCTTTGACTATGCGCCGGTGTTTGGTGGATTCTTCTAATAATGGTGGAAAAACTGGCGAAAGGGTTTTAATCAGCCTTCCAGTCCCTGCCGCCAGGTTGTGGTTTGTTGGTAGAAGTAACCGGTTTCACGGAATTACCAAATACTTGGACACTGGCACAGAACCTAAAATCAACTCTCTTGAAGCTTTTAAAGTCCGTTTGGCATCAGATGGCTTGGGATCGGACGAGGAAAGTCTGGAATTGGCTAAATCTGTTTGGGCATCTCCAAAACCGTTGGGGTTTTTGGACGAGGTTGAGGTGGTTGTTAGTGACAGGCGCGCGTCTCCAGGTAATTTGGGTGCCGGAATATTAGGAGCGTTTCAGCCAGCCCCCTTACCTGAATTGCAGTGGAAAGAACCTTCCGGCAACAGGTTTGCCGGGGCCGAGAAATTTGCCGGGGTGATGTTTTATCCCCTTGGAAAAGAAGTAAAAGCGTCTCAAGTTGGAAGGCATTTGGTGGTGCCCGGGCAAACCGACATGGCCCGCAATATTTATCCAAACTTGGAAAAAGCGGTCGAATTCGCCAAATCGGGCGATGTGATTGCAATTCGCCATTCCGGGACACTGAAAGTCGATCCAATAAAGATTCAAAAGGTTGGTTTTGAAGTAACCATTCGCCCGGATGGCGATAATAAGCCGGTGCTTGTT
>CAIWHS010000288.1 GCA_903912515.1 uncultured Planctomycetaceae bacterium | reverse complement strand
TCGGCGGCCTCTGCATCCGTGCGGGCAATGACCAGGGTGGGTGTGCCACACACATCGGCCGCCATGCGAGCGCCAATCAATTTTTGCACGGCCTCTGTGGTGGGAACCAAAACTTTCCCGCCCATGTGACCACACTTCTTCACCGATGCCAGCTGGTCCTCAAAATGCACCCCAGCCGCACCCGCGCGAATCATGGCCTTCATCAACTCAAACCCGTTGAGCACGCCGCCAAACCCAGCCTCGGCATCGGCCACGATGGGGGCGAAATAGTCGACATAGCCTGCCTGACCTGGGTTCAAGCCCTTTGCCCACTGGATTTCATCAGCGCGTCGAAAGGTGTTGTTGATCCGCTCAACCACCCCAGGCACCGAGTCCACTGGGTAGAGGGATTGATCGGGGTACATCGACGAATAGCCATTGTTGTCAGCCGCCACTTGCCAACCTGAGAGGTAAATGGCTTTGATGCCTGCTTTAACTTGCTGCATGGCTTGACCACCGGTCAAGGCACCCAAGCAATTGACGTAGGCCTCGCTGTGCAGCAAATCCATCAATTTTTCTGCGCCACGACGGGCCAAGGTGTATTCGATGGGAAAACTGCCGCGCAAGCGAACCACATCGGCTGCGCTGTAACCGCGCTTGATTCCCTTCCAGCGTGAATTGGTGGCCCAATCCTTTTCAAGTGCGGAGATTTGCTGTTCACGGCTGAGTTGTTCGGTCAGAGCTTGTGGCATGGTGGTTCCCTTTGAAAGTGGTTAAAACTGCGTATGCAGAATCCATACTTTAAGTCTTATATAAGACAATAAATGCTCTTATGTCTTATATAAGAATTTTATTTTCTTCATTAAAAACAAATGCTTATTGTTTATATTTCGCAATACGGTATGACTTATCTTGCATTGAAAAAATAAACCAAGATGGACAAAATGAATTTTCCGTATTGTGAAAATGTGTTTTGGGATGTTCAGACCCGTGCTTCCAGGCCGACACGGGCGTCCTGCACTTCATGCTTTCCCTGCGCTAGGCCATCCAATCCCCCGACAACAGGGGGACCCCACGCGCCCATGTTTCGGCAGTGGCTTCATAGATCAAACAAAAAAAGTCTTGTGCGCCCAAGGAAACCTGGATGTATTTTTTGCGGTATTGGCCATCGGGGATTGGCAATAGTCCTTCAATTTGATCCAGCAACATTTCAAGTTCAGCTGATATGGCATAAACCTCGCCGACCACATAACCGCCCTTCCCCAACTGAATGCCCGGGTAATCGCCGAGCGAGACCAAGCGCCCAGCCACTTGGGTGATTCCCATGAACCGAGGCGACGGACTCAATCGATTGATATCGTTCACGCCGCCACGGCGCAACGTGCCGTAAACAAAAACATGCAAGGGGAATTCAGCCGACACCATGACCTCCTAAAACAGAACCTTAGCCGCCACTTGCAAGCCGGGGTGACAAACAGGCCGTTGATCGAAGTGGTTTGAGCGCTGTTGAAAACCAGCAAATGAGCCCCTTTGAATGCCGCACAAGACATCGCGCCCGATGGCCAACGAGGACCATTTCCACCCACAGACGCCACACACACCAGCACAGCAGTGAC